>CAVGIZ010000252.1:0-2006 GCA_963629255.1 Anaerovoracaceae bacterium | reverse complement strand
GTAAACATCCATCAAATGATTGTTAGCATAGAGGACATATTGAACGAAACAAAATGAGGTCCACTATTAAATGTTTTGCTGTGGCAATAGCCTTTACAGCGTTGACGATCGCTTACTACGCATGGATGATTCCTGCGTGGCGTCGGCTTGAAGAGCCAAAGAAATCGTCAAGGCGTGTAGAATCGAGTTCTACTGGGAAGAATCAAACTACCAATAAGAAAGCGAACAATTTTAGTCTCACTGCTTGGTTGGCGAGTGAGCAGAAGGAAAAGGTTCAGCCTATGCCTACACGGTCGTATTATATTGTTGAACCGAGGTATAGATGCAATTCAACTTTGAAGGTAAATACTTCGCGTGATGCAAACTATGTTATAAAAGTAGTTGGTGCATACAATGGTGAGTTGATTATGATGTGCTTTGTGCCAGCAGACACTTCACAGGAGATTGATATTCCGTCGGGTGTTTTTGAGCTTCGTTATACAAGTGGAACGACATGGTATGGCGAGAAGGATTTGTTTGGTCCGAATGCTTCGTATACGAAGGCGGATCGTGTGTTTGATTTCAAAGAATGGGACGGATATGAAGTAACACTTTACCGGGTGGCGAATGGGAATCTGAGGACGTCGAATATTCGGGAGGAAGATTTCTAATATGAAGAAATTTTTCCTATCTTTCTTCTTGGGGTTTTGGAACCTTATTTTTTCGTTGGTGAAATATCTCGTCACGTTTATTCTTGTGCTTGTCATTGGGTCTAAAATGTGGATCATACTTTTGATATGGCTTGGCTATGGGGCTTATCAAACTGCGGCAAGAGAATGGGGATGGTTTGCAGGAATCATTTCCATCCTTGCGGCTATTGTATTACCAATCATTACGTTTGGTTGTTGGAGTGTAGCATTTGAAGAGAATGCTAAGAGGAAGAAAGAAGCGGAGGCGAAAAAGAGAGACGAAGAGAAGCGAAAGAACGAAGAAAAGACCGCAACAGAAAAGGAAAAGGCGCGACGGCATCAGGTTTCATATTTGACCTTGCTTGCTTCAATGATGGCGAAGATGTCAAAGGCGGATGGGCATATTGATGAGTCTGAAATTAGAGCCGCGGAGAGGGCGTTTGTTAAGCTTGGGCTTTCTGAGATACAGGAACAATTGTGCATCTTTGCTTTTCGAAATGCATTGCATGAATCGTATGGGATTGAGCATTACGCAACAAGGATGATTGAGTTGGGATTCAGTTATGAGGTTCGGTTGATTGCATACGAGATTTTGTGGGATATTGCGTGTGCGGATGGAATTTTGGATCAGAGTGAAAAAGCATTTTTGGAATTGCTTGAGCGTTGGTTGAAACTTTCGGCTGGCACATTTAGTCGTTGTTATGGGCAAAGGGTTCATGCTTCAAGTGATGAGGAATCACATTACGAGCAGAAGCAAGAACCGCCGCATCGAAAAGATTCATTGTCTGAGGCGTATGATACGCTTGGGTGTAATCCATCTGCAACGGATGAGGAATTAAAGAGAGCTTATCGCACACTTGCGAAGAAGTTTCATCCAGATATTTTGCGAGCGCAAGGGATGCCTGAATCATTTATGAAGAAGGCAAATGAACACATGGCGCGAATCAATGCGGCATGGGAAGAGATTAAGAAAGCCCGCAATATCAAAAGCTGAGTGTGGGAAAGTGCCGCGAATTGAGGGTTAGAGTTTGCACTAAACCACTTTTCATGAAAAGTGGTTTATGGGAGGGCGACCAAAAGCGTGCGCTTTTGGCACAGGACAATTTGGCCAAGCACAGCTTGGCCATCGAGGCTAAGAGGCCCAAGGTTACGGGGGCTGCGCCCCCCCCCCCGCTCCCCCGCGAAGGCAGGAGAGGCTTTTGGAGTGAATGTCAATGTATGACACATTTAGGCGAGTTTGTTTAGGTTGAAATGCGAGAAGGGGAAGTTTGCGGTTGCATTTCGGTGCGGAATATGATATAATATGCGGTATGAAATTTTTTAGCAGAATGAAGAGTT
>CAVGIZ010000251.1:0-2010 GCA_963629255.1 Anaerovoracaceae bacterium | reverse complement strand
TTTATAAAATGTGGAGGAAGTTTTACACCCACAATTCATGAAAAGTGGGAGTGGGATGGTGGGATAAAAAGTGCCGCGGAGGGGTTTTTATAATTATTCAAAATTGGGGGATTGACGGAGAAAAAAAAATATGCTATAATAGGTGGCAATTACGGTGGATTAGGTTCTTTCGGTGTGGTGCTGGAAGTGGCGAAGTCCAATAAATAAAGGCAATAGACAAAATGAAGCATATTTGGTTGAAGGGCGCTTTGGTTGGCGCGGCGGTTTTGATGGGCTCGAATGGGATTCGGGCTGAGGAAACGATTGCAGGTGCGGCGGTGCAATTGCGGGTGCATAATCTTGGGTCTGGGCAGTGGTCGCCGTATATTAATGATCGTGGGTATGGTAAGAATGGTGATGGGAATAATTTTTGGATTGATGTGGGGACGAAGCGGTTGTTGACGGGTGTGAATTTCAATCGGAGGGCAGAGGAAAACCTTTCATCTCGGTGGAAAAATTTTCGGGTGTGGGGGACGAACAATCGGGAAGATGTGGCCGCGGCGCAAAAGGATACGTCGAAGATGACGCTTGTGGTGTCCAATTATTTGGGGGTTGCGGCGGCGACTGGGACGTATAATACGCTTATTCCGGATGAAGGGGTTGGAGAGTTTCGTTATTATTATTTGTCGGACCTAGGTGGCTATGCGAGTTTTCATGGGTTTGAGTTGTGGAGTGCGTCGCCGAGTGTGTGGGAGTATGCGCCGATTGTAGACGATTTGGATGAGGGGAATTATACGTTTAGGGGGAAAGTTTCGTATGTGGAAGGGGATGCGGGCGAGATTTGCGTGGCGATTGCGGACAAGGATTATGATGATGATTTTGCGGCGTGGCAGGGGAAGGGGCGGATTGTCAAGTCGAGTGAGACGTATCAGACGGGGGATGCGTTTTCGATTGAGGTGAAGGGGGTGGCGAGGGGGCGGACCTATTCGCGTGTGTTTGTGAGGGCGGGTTCGGATGGTGAATGGTTTGCAGCTTGCCGGACGTGGTATTTTTCTGCGCGGGCGGAGATTATGACGCTCGAGGCGTATGTGGTGGATACGGCGGATCAGACGAAGACGAATGCGGAAGGTCAAGTGACTGGTTATAACGAGGCCTACCGTTTTTATGATGGGAAGACGAGCAATGGGTGGGTTGAATACAACACGGGGGTATCGTCGATTATTTTCAAGTTGGATCCGACGAAGGATTATTCATCGATTCGGGTTTATCCGCGTGTGACGGGGGTGAACAATCAGGATGCGACATGCTTTTCGCGTGTTATGGGGCTTTATCCTTATTCAGTGACGGAGGATGATTTGGAGTTTACGGGTGCGGAGCAGTCGACTTTTGTGGAGGCGCCGCGGAAGTTGTATTTTGTGAAGCCGACGGGGGTGTCATCGGCGAATTGGACAGCGATTGATTCGTTGGCGACGACGTTGAAGGATTTTGCGGATTGGTCGGGCTCCTATATTGAGTTGCCGATTCCGAAGGGTACGTTTACTGGGAAGAAGTGGCTTAAGATTGATGTCAATGATGGGTCAACGCATACGAACTGCCGCGAGATTGAGTTGCTGACGGTGGCCCCATCGAGCTTCTGCCTTCGGATACAGTAAGGAAGGCACAGGGGTTTGGGAGGTTTGGGAGGTTGGTGGCGCGGTGAAAGTGCCGCGCTTTCTTCGTTTGAAAAGTGGGTGTGGCGTGGGTTGGAGTAAAAGTGCCGCGGATGGTTTAACTCCGAGCCTGGCAAAGGGCGTCGGTTCACGCCTCCGCTGCTTTGCGAGGGGGAGGTAGGGGGATAGGTTTGAGCAGGAAGGAAACAAGGATAACGGGGGGCGGCGCCCCCCGCGCCCCCGCGAAGGTTGGACGGGCTTGGGGGCGGATGACAATATCAAATCAGGGACAACGGTTAGATGGGGTCCCTGCGAAGGTTGGACAGACTTGGACGCAAATGACAATGACACGGGCATTTAGGTGGGTTTTGCGGGGCGGCAG
>CAVGIZ010000250.1:0-2060 GCA_963629255.1 Anaerovoracaceae bacterium | reverse complement strand
CTTCATCCTCCGTGGGCTTCACAAACCGCGTTAATTTTTTGTCATCAACGCACGCAGGGGGCATGGGGGTGTCCCCCATATTATTATTAGGAGTAGGAGAAGGAGTAGGAGAAGGAGAAGGAGAAGGAGTAGGAGTAGGAGGCCATACGTGCTTTTCGATGGCCTGGCCATTGGCCACCCCATTGGCCACCCCATTAGCCTCGCCATACCTTTCGCCATTAGCGTCGCCATACCTTTCGCCATTAGCGGTGTTATTCTTCTTCCAACGATTTGCCGCGCCTTTTTTCCCAAACGCTGCAAACGATTTGCTCACTTTTTCGCTCTTCTCAATCCGATTGATGTAATTGAGATAGAGGGCCTTAGTGACGACGGACATGCCTTCAGTTGAAGGTTCGCCGCTGTGCCAATGCCAGAGCCCCAAGATGAGGTCATCGCAATCTTTTTTTGTCATACCGGCTTCTTTCCATTGCTGGAAATCCTCCAGGTAGAATGTAATACCTTTTTTCATGGTATTAATGTTCCTTTTAATTTTTATTTTCGACTACCCATCATCGCGACATGCGACAATCTCGGTCGATGGTGTATATTATACCACATGGAACCATTTTATTTGGTTCCCGAAATAAAAAGCGCGGCAAAAAATTTGCCGCGGATGTACCAAAGCCTAATAAAATAAGGCGATGATGAATGTTAGGTCGGAAAAAATTTGGAACCGAACTGGGACGTTTTATTTGGTTCCTGGAGTGTTATTTTTAGGGGAAGGGGTCGATCAAGCCGTTTCTCTTGCGCCAAGTCTTGAAACGATTGATGAGATTTTTGCGAACGACTTTTTTCTCTTTTTCAGTCATGCTTGGAGTATAGAGGAATGGTTTGTCCTTTTTGTATTCAGGTTTTGTCCAGTCTGTGGCTTTTAGGATTTCGTGTGCGAGGACGGATGGTTTACAGTCGGCATGCTCGGTGTAGAGTTTGTTGAAGGCTTCGCATTGGAGTTCGAGGATGTCGAAGGTTGGTTTTTTGCCGCCGCCTGATTTGCGGAGTGGGCCGCGTTGTTTTTTGATGTCTTTGATTGTTTTCTTTTGTCCTTCCTTGTAGCCTTTTTTGAAGCCTTCGAGATAGCTTTCGTTGGTGAAGTCTCGTATTTGCTTAAGGGTAGGGGGGGTAATGAGAAATTGTTGGGCGTTTTTGAAGGTGAGCTCGGGGGTGTGAGCGCGAAGCCAGAGCTTGATTTTTTCGACTTGGCGGGGATAGTAGGCGAGGAATGCATTGAGTTTTTGAAGGTCAGAATCGGCTTTGGCGTCAAGTGGAGCAAGGTCGAAGCATTTTGGGGCACCAGGCTTTGTTTCGTAGGTGAGGGGATTGATTGTTGCGAGTTCCGCATTTGTTTGTTCGAGGTCTTTTTCGAGGTCGTCGACAGGGGCTCCATTGTCCTTTAGAGTGGAAGCCATAAAGAGGAGGTTGGGATAGCGTTGGAGGGCGGAGATGGCTTGTCGCGTGCGGCGCAGAAGGTCTTCGTCGTTTTTGCGGAAGGCTTCTACTTCTTCGTCATAGTGTTCATAGTCTTCGATTTTGAAATCGAGAGGGAGTTTGAAGTATTTGTCTTTTTCTCGCATTTTGGCGATAAATTGCTTACTGCGTTCCCACACATAGTCGTTACAAACTTCATCATCGTGAAAAATGTAATACTTATAACTAAAGTCTTCGAGTGCCTTCTGGCTTATTAAGTATTCGATTCGTTTTATTAAGATGCCTTCAAGCGCGGTAAGCGTTTTGATTGGCTTTTGGAGAGCCTTTTGAAAATCATTGTAAGAAATTGCTTTATCCATTGTTGTAGTCCTTCTTTGCTTTGATGAGGATATTATACCATATTTGGGTTGAAAATGGAAGGGGGTAAAAGTGCCGCGGAGATTCTAATCCACATTTCATGAAAAGTGGATTGGGTGGGCGCGGCAGATTTTTTGTTGCGAAAAGTTTCGTCCCACTTTTCATGAAAAGTGGGGCAGGCTTATTTTATTGGGGTTGGCGCATGGTCAATCCACATTTCATGAAAAGTGGATTGGGTG
>CAVGIZ010000249.1:0-2072 GCA_963629255.1 Anaerovoracaceae bacterium | reverse complement strand
GTGGGAATATACGTGCCGCGCAGGGACGACGACGACTTATAGTTATGGTGATAGCACGAATGGTGATTATATGTGGTATGATGATAACTCTTCTGATGGCACGAAGGAGGTTGGAACGAAGAAGGCGAATCCGTGGGGATTCTATGATATGCACGGGAATGTGTGGGAATGGTGTTTGGATTGGTATAATTTGTCCTTGTCGGGTGGCGAGAACCCTGTTGGTTCGTCCTCGGGTTCGTACCGGGTGGAACGCGGTGGTAGCTGGTACAACGATGCGTCCATCTGCGCTTCGTCTCTCCGGAGCAGCATCTTCCCGTCGGACTACTACAACTATCGCGGCTTCCGCCTCTCCAGAACCCTTCCTTAGGGCGGACGGCAGTCCGCCAAACCGCGCTCGCAAAGGCGCGGTAGCGCCACAGGCGAGCGCGGTGCGAAAATTTTTGAAGATAGAGACATGCAAGTTCGAGTCATAACGATGAGATACAACGAGGGGCTTCAGGGCTTCTCGGAAGATCAGTTGCTGAAGGCGACGTTTGGGAAGACTGTCTTGAGTGTCTCTGAGCATTTCTTTGTGCATGGGAATGTTCCGCATCTTGCGCTTGTGTTGCAGGTTGGTGATGCGCCGAAGTATGAGAATAGTGGTTCGTATCGTCTGCGCGAGGGGAATGCGCCTGATCCGGCGGAAGGGTTGACAGATGCGCAGAAGGCAGTTTATCGGGCGTTGAAGGTTTGGCGTAATGAGACCTCGAAGGAGGAGGGGCGACCTGCGTATGCGATTGCACGGAATACGCAGTTGGCGGAACTTGTGAAGGCTGCGCCCAAGACGAAGGCGGCGATCAAGGAGATCGAGGGGTTTGGGGAAGCGTTTTGCGAGAAGTATGGGGAGAAGGTTTTGACGATGCTTGCGGAAGTTCCCGTTGAGGGCGCGGCAGAAGGGGCGAAGGAGAGCGAGGAGAAGACGGTTGAAGGAGCGCGTGTAGAAGAATGAAGTCGTACGGACAGCTTTGGAAAGTGATTACGAGCGAGGAGAATCTTCGCGCGGCGTGGAAGCGTGTTCGGCGTGGGCATTCTGCGAGTCTTGCGATTCGAGAGTATGAGGCGAAGCTGGATGAGAATCTTGCCGCGCTGCGTGAGGTGCTTTTGTCAGGAAAGTATGAACCGAGTGGGTATCGGCAGTTTCGTATTTATGATCCGAAGCCACGTACGATTAGTTGTGCGCCTGTTGTTGATCGAATTGTTCATCATGCGCTTTGTGCTGTGATTGCGCCACTTCTTGAACGGCGGTTTGTGCCTGTGAGCTTTGCGTGTCGTGAGGGTTTTGGGGCGCATGCGGCGTGTGCTCTTGCGCGGCGCTATGCGGGGAAGGCGAAGTATTTTTGTAAGATGGATGTGCGGCACTATTTTGATTCGATTGGGCATGATCGGCTTCTTGGGGTTCTGTTGCCCGTTTTTCGTGAGAAAGAAGTGCGGACGTTGATTGAGCGCATTGTTCGGCATCCTGTGCCAGGGCAAGTTCAAGGGTATGGACTTCCGATTGGGAATTTGACGAGTCAATGGTTTGCGAATGCGTTTCTTGATGCGTTTGATCATGCGGTGCTTGCGGGGTTAGGTGGTGTGAAGGTGATTGGGTATTTGCGCTACATGGATGACTTTGTGTTCTTTGGGGAAACGAAAGCGGCGTGTTGGCAGTTTCATGATGCGGTTGTGGATTGGCTTAAGCGGGAGCGAGGGCTCGAGATTAAGAGCGCGGCGACGATTGTTGCGCCTGTGACGGAAGGCGTGCCATTCTTGGGACTTCGGATTTGGCGTGGGGCCTGGCGTTTGCAGCGTGGGCGATTCTTGCGGACGAGAAGGACATTTGCCGCGCGGTGTCGGCAGTATGCGGCGGGGCAACTTGATGAGGCGCGGTTTGCGCAGTGTTGCGCGTCGAGTGATGGGGCGTCGCGTTGGTTTGGGTTCAAGGGGATTTTGAAGGATTTAGATGATTGGGCCTCGGGAGAAGGTTCGTCCTCGGGTTCGAACCGGGTGAAACGCGGTGGTAGCTGGAACAACAATGCGTCCAACTGCACTTC
>CAVGIZ010000248.1:0-2073 GCA_963629255.1 Anaerovoracaceae bacterium | reverse complement strand
TCACCCCGTCAAAGTCCAACCACACCCGACCCTTCGGCTTCTCCGTCAAAACAAGTTCCTTCCGATACGTCCCCTTCCGATCCATACAGGGTAGCCGCCCCGTCCAACTTTTCTTCGCATCCTTAAAATCAAACGGACCCTCAATCGCCCAATCGTGTGGCACCTCCACCGCGGCAAATTTCTCCCCTTCAAACGCAAAACTCCACCCATCATTAAAGGACGTCACCTCCCTCGCAAACACCATCCCCACCGCGGCAAAAATCACCACGCCCACCCACACCAATCGCCCATCCAGCTTCCTCATAATACCACTCCCAATTAGTTTAGCAACCTCACAGGCTTCGTCTTTTTGACGACCTTCCCATCAGGTGTAATCCATACGTCACACCAGGCCGCACCATCAGGTTCGCCGTTCTCATCTTGGAGATAAACCTTTTTGTCTTTAACTAAAATCGTCCCATCTGCTTGCTCTTCCGCTTCATTTCCATCAATCAAAACTTTGAACGTCTTCTCATCCAAATCGAAACGACAAACAACATTATGCATATCCGTGTGCGGATTACAAACGAGCCAAATCGCGCGCCCATCCATCGATGGACAAGCCCTCCTAACACAAAAATCCTCTCTCAAACGACCTACCATATTCTGTCTCCAACTATTCAGACCATCGCCCACCTTCCAACTCGAACCCGTCGTCAATACAAGTCGCCACAACTCCGTTCCTTCCTCCTTGCGTAACCGCACAAAAAGCGATTTCCTCCCTTTGTGCGCCGCATCCTCTTCCGTTTCCCCCGCAAAAAGCGCAAGCCACCCGCACTCATAAAGGAGCTCACAATTCTTAGGCGCACCCTCATACGGCGCTCCAAACCGAACAATTCGCTCCTCAGAAATAGACCGCAACTTTTTCCATTCCCAATCATGAATTTCAATACCCCCACCCCCCATATCGCCCAGTGCCGTAACTCCAACCGTCAACCATTCATCACCTTCAAAACGCCAAGCGTACTCAAATTCCTCCGCTCCCGTTCGACGCTTCCCAGGCTCGCCAAATCGCTTCGTCATAATTCGCATCAGCTTCATACATTCATCCCCCGTGAGCTTCCGCGCTGGTTTCCAATCATTCGCCTCCTTCTTCCTCGCAGCAGAATTTACAACCACTTTCACTCTTTTATCCTTGCCCACAGTTGCGCCATCCTCCGTCGACCAAATAACCTGCCGCGTCTTGTCCTCAATATACTTTCGATCATTCTTCGTCAGTTCAATCTGTTTGAACTTATTCTCGAAGTAATAAATCGTCACCGCCGGAAACAGCTCTCCAAAATCACGATTGCTACATCTCATGACGCCATCCTCGCCAAACGAAAACACTTGATAAACCCAATGATTATGCTCGCTCTTCTCAAAATAGCAAAAGAAGTCTGAATGACGAAAATAAATCTTCCCTCCAACATTCACTAAATCATCTTTCGTGACACCAAAGCTCCTATCAAGAATCGTATCCACCCACCCATTCGCACCAGCAGAAACTCGAAAATGTACACGATAACCATCACCCGCCAATCCAGATCCCATCCAAGGAATGAGGTACACAAAATCCTTAATGCCATCGCCATTCAAATCAAGTTTATACCCCTCGCAATGACATTCACACATGTGGCCGACCGTACTCACATAATTACTCACACTCATAAACGACAAAGCTTCCACGTCCGCGGGCGAACACTTGAATGCGGGCGCCCAGTCTTTCATCCAGGCGTGTGCCTCAAAACTAAAAAGTGCCGCGCTCACAATTGCGCCAAGTCGAACAACAATCCTTAACCCATTCTTTGCATATCTATAACTTTTCTTCATGGCTCATATTATACCATATTCCGCGGCAGATTTCAAACACGAAATCATTCCCGCGGCACTTTTTCTCCCCGCGTAAGCTCCTCGCCCCCAATGCCTTCCCACGCGTAAGCAACCTAAACCTCTCTCCACCTAAATGCGTCCATCACTGCTTCCGCCCCAAAAGCCCATCCAACCTTCGCGGGGGCGCGGGGGCCGCAGGTCCCCGTTGTCATTGTTTCCCAA
>CAVGIZ010000247.1:0-2104 GCA_963629255.1 Anaerovoracaceae bacterium | reverse complement strand
ACTTGCTCCTCCACATTTTGCGAAATGTGGAGGATTTTCCGCGGCACTTTTCCAGCCCACTTTTCATGAAAAATGGGACGAACCATCACCAACCCCAATGAAACATACCCTATTCACTTTTCATGAAATGTGAAAGCCTCCTCAAAATCTTTATGTTCTTTATGTTCTACACGGCTAAAAATCTCTACACGCTCTATACGGTCAATTCCAACCCCCCAAAAACCCATAAATCCCCGTGCCTATTCCCCGCGAAGCAAGCGGAGGCGTTAGCCGAAGCTTTTTGTTAGGCTCGGAGTTAAAATCCCCCGCGGCACTTTCACCGCGCTCAACCCAAACTTTCCAAACCTCCCAAACCTATCCCCATGCCTGCTCTTCGCGAAGCAAGCGAACGCGTTAGCGTGAGCCCTTTGCCAGGCTCGGAGTTAATCCCATCCATGCAAATCCGTATAATCCGTGGACAAAAAAATCCCCCGCACTCCTCGTCCTCAACCCTTCAAATGCCCTTCATTCCACTTTGGATCACGCCGATTGTCCAAAATCCCATACACCCGAACAACCCCTTCCTCAATCTCATAATAAATTGAATACGGAAACTTATGACAAACCGCCCGATACATTCCAAAGTGCCGCGCATGAATCCCCGCATACAATTGCAACGATTCAATCTCGCCATAAATCGTGTCGGCAAAATAATTCCCAAGCCCGCGCTCTTGCCGCTCGTAAAACCAATACCCCGCAACAAGATCGCCTTGCGCAGATTCAAGCAACTCAATTCGCATGAGCCGCTTCTTTCAATCGACGCTTCGATTCCTCAATCGTCAAAAATCCCTCCGCCCCATTTCGAGCCCTCGCCGCCCGCGCCGCCAACACATCACCATGCCAAGCAGGTGGCGTCGGTTCTGCATCTGCACAAATCGCGCCCCACAAATACTCCAACGTCCGCAAGCGTTCACTTGCGGTCATGTGGTCAATAGCCTCTAACACGTTCGCCATCTCTAATTCTCCTTCGCCGCATATTATACCATATTTCAGACCAACTCTCAACCCCCCACTCCAAAATCTTTATGTTCTTTATGTTCTACACGGTCACCTCCAACTCCCAAACCTGTCTCTATGCCTGCTCTCGCAAAGCAAGCGGAGGCGTTAGCCGAAGCTTTTTGTTAGGCTCGGAGTTAAAATCCCCCGCGGCACTTTCACCCTTGACCTTCGTCCAGAAGCGGAGAAGTGGTACTTCTCGGTCGTGGATGTCATCGCTGTTTTGACGGACAGCAAGGATCCACTTGCGTATTGGCGTAAGCTCAAACAGCGGTTGAAAGCAGAAGGAAATGAAACCGTGACAAGTTGTCACGGGTTGAAAATGACGGCCGCAGATGGGAAAATGCGCAAAACGGATGTGGCAGACCAAGAGCAGATGTTCCGAATCATCCAATCGATTCCATCACCCAAGGCCGAACCCTTCAAGGTGTGGATGGCAAAAATTGCCGCGGAAAGAATTGACCAAATTCAAGACCCTGAACTTTCAATTCAACAAGCGCTAGCCGATTATCGTCGCCTCGGCTATTCTGAAAAGTGGATTGCGCAACGGTTGAAATCAATTGACATTCGCAAAGACTTGACGGACGAATGGAAGGCGCGTGGGATTCAAGATGAGCGTGAATATGCCAAGCTAACAAATACAATTTACAAGGCCTGGGCAGGCATGACGGCGGGACAATACAAACAGTTCAAAGGATTGAAAAAACAAAACCTTCGGGACAACATGACAAACTTGGAACTCATTCTGAGCATGTTGGCCGAAGAATCAACGCGGCAGATTTCGGCCTCAACAAAACCGAGCAATATGATTGAACATCATCGGGTCGCGACCAGCGGTGGACGTGTCGCACGAAATGCGCGAGTTGAAATTGAGCGCAAGACAGGCCGCGAAGTTATCTCACCTTCCAATGCATCTGATCTTGGCGCATTAGATCTTGATGCCGGCGAAGCACTTCCTCCCCCACCACCCAAGAAAAAGAAATAAACCCTCCAACCTAATCATCAACGCGCCCCCCGCGGCACTTTTCCAGCCCACTTTTCATGAAAAATGGGACGAACCATCACCAAC
>CAVGIZ010000246.1:0-2104 GCA_963629255.1 Anaerovoracaceae bacterium | reverse complement strand
GCGCGACGGGCCCGATCCCCTCGACCTTCCGCGCGAACGAGTCCGCCGCGGAGGTGCCTTTCGACAGTTTGACTTTCATGCCGTGTAGTATAGCACACCCTATGCCATATGTCAAGGGGGAAAGTGAATTTTTCGAAAAAAAGGGAACTATATACTTAACTTCGGTCGCTGAGTTCGTCAAGGGCATGACCTCGACGAACGAGATTGAATCCGTGTGGAGCGTCTTGAAGCGCGGATGGATTGGAATCTACCATCACTTCTCCGCGAAGCATCTGCAGCTCTACGTGAACGAGTTCTGCTTTCGACTGAACGAGGGGAGGTGCGAGACGAAACTCGACGAGCGAATCAAGAGCCTCTGCTCCTTCTCGCTCAAGCGCAAGCACTATTCGTTCAAGGAACTGCTTGCCCGCGATGGAGACAACGGCTTGATGCGAGCCGCGTGATTTCGCAAATCGCAAACAGCCCCTTGATTTCCAACCGCAAGATTTGGTATACTACCCCTCGTCTGGTTGACCGCTCGGCGCGTTTGTTCTCAATCCGCTTGTAGCAATTGGTCCCAGACACTTTCCTTTTGGGAACTATATACTTGCCTTCGGTCGCTGATTTTTGATTCTGACAGATAATCCAAAATTCTTCTCGTAAGCATGGCCGTTTAAGCGTGTTTTGTCGGAATAGCTCTTCTGTCCTTCTTCTATAAGATTTGAATTCAAAATGGATTCTTATCATTGGAGAGGAGGTGAAAGGAGAGAAGGGATGACGCACACCCATACGAAGAGCAAGAAGCCGTTCGTGTCCATCAAGGACACGACGATGCCTTACGTCGAGTTCGTGAAGCGGTTCTCGACCGAGTTCAAGGCGCGTCAGTATCTTGCTTGCCCGCGAGGGAGACAACGGCTTGATACGAGCCGCGTGATTTCGCAAACAGCCCCTTGATTTCCAACAGCAAGATTTGGTATACTATCAAACGGTGCTTGCCTCGCGGTGGTTACTCCCCATGTAAATGGGTAGAAGTAAGATGAGCCGTCAAGCACCTTTCTGTTTATACGTAGAGGTTGGATACATCGCTCGCACTCGGCTGAGTGTTTCTTCTTCAGATGTGTTTACAACGTAAATTGAGTTCACGACCCACCGTTTAGAAAGAAATAGCGCAACAAGTCTCCATTGCTTGCCGTTAGAATCAGACCAGTCAATCGTAATGTCTTTGCCGCTCGACTCACGGCGAATGTTCGTCGCGGAAGCGAAATTGTTCAGCCCGACATCAAGTTCCTGGAGCGTAAATCCACCGGCGAACGCATATCCGCCGTCTATGAGATGCTTGATGCTGATATGGTCAGCACCGCCTCTCCAACTTCCCTTCTCAAACCATATTCTGTATGTGTGGCCTTGGAATGTTATTGGCGGCAATTGTCTGCTTCTTCCATCAAGGAACGTGTCGAGCAAAGCGTTGTGATTGCTGATTAGGCTGGCGAATGCATTCTTGATTTTCGCTATTCTGTCTTCGCGATACCTTCCGCTGTCGAGGATTCTCAGATTGCGTTCGACAGCACCACGATGTCTGTTGCGAGGTCTGTGCTTCCCGCTCTCACAGACGCAAGACTCGCTTGCCAGTCAATAAGCGTCCAGCACTCCAAGAATCTGGTTGCAAGCATCGCGCAGTCGTTCACGAAGTGTCGAACTGCCGAGGACGATGCCCGTGTCTCTGTGAAATATGTCAACCAGCTCTTTCCTCAAGCCTTCCATCTTGTCAAAGTCCCTCTCAAGATATGAAACGTCTCTTGCCGATTCGCCAAGGGCTTCTTCGCTATTATCGGTCATCCGTTTGTCAGTGAAGTTTGGCGAAGAGAGATTCTTGCGGAATGCCGCAGATTTTCCGCTACGAGCCTTGCTGTTGAATGTCGGAACGCCGTCTATTCCTTCGTAGCCGACGCGGCCAGAGGAGACGATGAGCGTGAAAGCGCCAATATGAGTATTGATACGTATAAAACGAGACCGCGCCCCCGCGAATGAAAAGCCCGAAGGCGCGAGCCTCGCGAGCGCGCGGAGTGGAGAGCAGAGTCGCGGAGAGTTTTCTCGCGGGAACGGCGGACCAGGCGACGCCAACGCC
>CAVGIZ010000245.1:0-2139 GCA_963629255.1 Anaerovoracaceae bacterium | reverse complement strand
TAAGTAATATATTTAAGTAAGTTAATACTTACCGCGCGCGCACGCGAGGGCGCACACGCACGCATACACGCACGCGCACACGAGGCCTCCGCGGCACTTTTGCACTTCGCGCACAAAACATGCCCCTTCACATCTTGCAAAAGGTCAGCATGCTCCGTCTCGCTCAAGTGCCACTTCTGCGCCACTTGCAATACACGAAACTCTATCGCACCCTGTACCTTCTTGTCCATGATCATCTCCATTGGTGTTATAACATCAAAAATGTGAACAAAAACAGATAATGTTATAACACCATTACTTCAAAAAAAGAGATTTCGCATTGACCGCCGCGCCTCGCGCTGCTTTCATATACGCCGCGATAACATTCTTTTTGGGCGTCTTCGCACATTTCGCAATGTTGTCGATTGCTTTGCGCACGTGCGCTGGATAGTTTCTATAGAGTTGGTCGACCTTCATTTATTTACTCCTCCGCGTGTGCCGCGATTTGATTTATTACTTGCGATAACGGATGACTCAGCAAGTGCCACTGCATCCGCAAATTCTTTTGCGACCTTACCGTCTTTGGTAAGAACACCAGCTTGGATAGCAAGATTTTCAATACCCTTCCATATAATATCTGTCTGTGTCATCGGTTCGCCATTACTAGCGAAAACGGCGCTCGTCACAATCGTAATCGCCTTCTTCAATGGCGTAACAAACGCACCCATAAGAACGTTGCCATCCTTATGCTTACCATTCCGGCTCTCGGTCTTTGACTTAGTCATGATAATAGTCCTTTGATGTCTTTTGATGCCGCATATTATACCATAATGTTATAACATTGTCAATGGGGGTTTCTATTTTTCTTTCATATTCGCACAAAAACTCCTCTTGACATACATTTTCGAAACAATTCCATGGTCTATTTTCCTCCACATTTTGCGAAATGTGGAGGACTCAAAACGCCAAAACCCTCACCAAGCCCAATAAAATAAGGCACTTGCTCCTCCACATTTTGCGAAATGTGGAGGACTCAAAACGCCAAAAGCTTCACCAACCCCAATAAAATAAGGCAAATCCTACTCCACATTTTGCGAAATGTGGAGGACTCAAAACGCTCAAACCTTCACCGCGCCCAATAAAATAAGGCACATCCTCCTCCACATTTTGCGAAATGTGGAGGATTTTTTTGTTCTCAGGAACCTGCAAAGCCACGAATAACCAAATTCTGGATGGCCGAACTCTTGAAATAATTACTTGATTGTTTGGGCGATTTGCTTAATCATCAGCTGAACAATCTCGCTCTTCGGCGGGATATAAAAATAACTTGCATCCATACAATTACCATCGGCACGGATAAGCCCCGCATCTATCGCACTTTTCAAATCGCGGTAGAGGTATCGCATTTCATGCTCAAAGCGTATGCAAATAGCCTCAGTGGAAAGACTCTCTTTGCGAGAAAGAAGTCCAACCACCCTTGCGCGGAAGGGATTCTTCAGCGCAAGGAATGCACGCGCATAATCGCGGCTTCCATGATTCCGCAAGTTCTCCACAATCAGTTTCATAATGCCGCGAACGGATGCGGGAGCTCCCGCGAAAACTGGATAATAATTGACATACCGCCCTTCGCGGCGACGGCGGACAAGTCCCTTGCGTTCAAGTTGCAGCAAGTACTCACTCACGCTCGAAAGCCCCAAGTGATACTTTTGCATTTCATCAGCCAAGAGTCCGACATTGAATCCATCCTTAGCGCAATAGACGCGCGCTAAGATTTCAAGTCGCAAAGGGTTGGCTAGAACCCGACACAAATCGCAGACTTCGAACATGTTGATAGCTCCTTTCGCTTACAGATGTCGTATATTATACCATATTTCCGCTTGAAAAACAAGTCGAAACTTTCCTCCACATTTTGCGAAATGTGGAGGACTAAAAACGTACAAACCATCATCATCGCCAATAAAATAAGGCACATCCCCCTCCACATTTTGCGAAATGTGGACGGCTCAAAACGCCAAAACCATCACCGCGCCCAGTAAAATAAGGCAAATCATACTCCACATTTTGCGAAATGTGGACGGTTCAAACACGCAAAACACTCACCGCACCCAATAAAATAAGGCACTTGCTCCTCCACATTTTGCGAAATGTGGAGGACTAAAA
>CAVGIZ010000244.1:0-2156 GCA_963629255.1 Anaerovoracaceae bacterium | reverse complement strand
AAGGACGAGCGTGAGAAGGCGCTTGACGCGATGAAAGGAGGCGCCGCGATGTAGTTTGGAATGAGGGCAATCCACTTTTCATGAAAAGTGGATTAGACGCTGGTTACAGCATTGATCTTTGACAATTTAATTTAGCCGTGTAGAACATAAAGATAACGCCAAGCTTGCGCTTGGCGCACAGAACAAGGGGATGGGGAGAATTGGTCAAGCACAGCTTGACCATCGACGCTGGGGGATGATGGGCGCGGGGGTTTTTTATAATTTTACATTTTCCCACTTGACGGGGGAGGGGAGAATATGGTATAATACACAATGTAAAGGGTGGAGTAGGTTTTGTCGGCGAGTGCTGATGGAGCTCAAAAGCCAATAAATAAAGGACATAACGAAAATGAAGCATATATTGCTGAAGAGTGCGCTGATGGGCGCGGCGGTTATTTTGGGCTCGATTGGGGCTCAAGCGGCGTGGACGTATGATTCTAGCGCGGGGACATTGTCGGATGGTAACTATTCCTTTAAGGCGACGGTTGTGACGAAGACGGACCCTTCGACTAAGCAACAGGTGACAGGCTTTGAGGTTACGGGTGCGACGGCGGGGTCGGGGGATTTGGACTTCACGAATGTGGGGACGGACCTTGCGGGGACGACATATGCGGGCTACAATGTGATTTCGCTCAAGCAAGATGGTACTAACAATCGTTTTGTGAATAATATTGAGACTTGCACGAAGTTGACGGCACCGCATGTGTTGGAGTTGGGTTCGTATTTGTTTTATGGGAATCACTATCTTGTGGAGATTGTCCTTTCGGATGGTGATGAGGTCAAGGTCACGGAAATTCCGAACCGTTGCTTCAACACGGAGAATGCAACCCTGCAGAAGATCACGCCGTCAAAGTTTCCGTATGTGACTGAAATGGTAGGTGGGAATGAGGGGCTTATGTTTTGGAAATCCACATCCTTGACGAGTGACTTCTCATTTCCGAATTTGAAGGTTATTGGTAATGGTGCGTTTATGGCTTGTTCGGGTGTAACGAATGTGTCGCTTCCGAATGTGGAGAAGATGGTCGGGGGGTATGGTGCTTTTCAAGGCGCAGGGTTGGTGGGCGATTTAGAGTATGAGCATTTGACTTTTGTTTCTGGAAGTACGTTTATTGGAACGAGGATTACGAGCTTCAAGGCTGATGGAGTGACAAATGTGGGCGCATCTGCTTTTCAGAATTGCTCGGAGTTGACGAGTATTCAGTTAGGGGCAGATTGTGCGACGAATTATGGGGATATGGCGTATGCGGGCTGCTCTAAGTTGGTGTCGCTTTCGCCATGGCCGAAGTTGAACAACATAAAGAACACGTATGACAATAAGGGGAATATGAATACCTTGATTGACCCGCTTCAAGGATGTGAGAAACTTGCAGGTTCGATTGAGATGTCGTCTAAGGAAGAGTTGATGCTGACTATGAACTGGATGAAGAATTGTAAGATGATTACGAATGTGACGATTAAGGCAGAAGTGACGAATGTGGCGCAGAACGTGTTTCAAAATATTTGTCCTGGCGCGGAGATTTATTGGGATTCGGAGAAGGCGCCGCTTGTGTTTGGCGCGAATGCGTTTTCGCCTGAAGGTGGGACTGGTAAGGCTTTTGCGCGGATTTATGTGACGCAAGATATTGAAGGTTGGACGAAGCTTATGAGCAAGGTGGCGGCGGACTTTACGAATGACGACAAGACGAAGACGGGGTATCCAGGGAAGAAGACGTTGGGGATTATTAATGGGAATGTGTATGTGGTGGATGGCCGCGCGGGGCTGTGCATCAGGATACAGTGAGAAGAAAATTGCCGCGCAGTTGGGAAACAATGACAACGGGGACCTGCGGCCCCCGCGCCCCCGCGAAGGTGAGGACAAGCTTAGTGGCGGATGACAGAATGCAGGCCTGTAAAGCAAGTTTAGATGGTGCGCCCTCCCGCTCCCCCGCGAAGGTTGGGCGGGTTTTGGGGCGAAAGCAACGACACTGGCATTTAGGTGGGTTTTGAAGTGAAGATGAAGTTGGAGGGTTGTATGAGCATGAAAAGTTTTCTGATTGGATTGATTGTTGCGTTGAGCTTGGGTGCACAGGCAGGAGATATGCCTGAGGTGCGGGGGGCGAAGTGGATTGCGGTCGCGG
>CAVGIZ010000243.1:0-2157 GCA_963629255.1 Anaerovoracaceae bacterium | reverse complement strand
TTTCATGAATTGTGGGTGTAAAACTTCCTCCACATTTTATAAAGTGTGGAGGACTAAAAACACCAAAACCCTCACCAACCCCAATAAAACAAGGCCTATCCTCCTCCACATTTTATAAAATGTGGAGGAATTTCCGCGGCACTTTCCCCAAAAATCTCTATGTCCTTTATGTCCTACACGGCTAAAATCTCTCCCCCTCCAACACGTTCTACACGATCTACACGTTCTACACGGTCAATTCATCCACCTCCCAACCACCCCATAACCGCACCCCAATTTCCCCGTAATCCAGCCGAGTTACGCGCGTAACCTAGCAAAGTTACGGTCAAATTCACCCCCTCTCCCCGCGGCACTTTTAAAAAAACCCCCTTTTCGACCCCCTAAAAACCCCCTTTTCAGGGGTCCAAAAACCCCCTTTTTCACCCCACGAAAACCCCCTTTTTTAACCCCTCCCCCACGCCAAAACTTAAAAGACGACACGATTACGACATTTTATATTTCCCTCCCATCAAACGATAAGTAATCATACCGCCACACTTTTTATAACTTTTCAACAATTTACCACCACCTCTACTCCTTTAATAGGAATGTCGTGATGACATATCCCTTTTATTAGTAGAGGCGCATGTAGCGCGGCAGTTCGCGTTCACCATTCAGGGCATGCTCCTCTCCCTTATTAAAGGAGGAACACAAATATGGATAAAATTAATTATCATCAACTCGAACGGGGTCTGCTCGCAGACTTCGTTGTCAGCCCGCGCGAAGTGCGCGAAGCCGCAGAAGGCCTCAACCTTACCGCGGCACATTTCGAAAACGCGGTCTACCGCGAAACCTTCGAGGAAATGCAAAAAGCCGACACCCTCGACCGCGTCCAACTCAACGCCATCCACCAAAAGCATGGCTTGGGCGACGCCATCCATTCAGGCGAACTCACCGTCGCAGGCGTCTCCACTCTCGTCTGGGACCGCGTCGAAACCCTCATCAAGGCCCACGACAAACGCAAACTCATGCGCAAGGTCAACTTCGTCATGCAAAATGTGGACTCGTACAGCGATGCCAACGCCATGGCCGCAGACCTCGGCACCATTGCGCGGCAAAATTATCACGCCGACGCCAATGAAGCGGCACGCTCGCTCGACACACTCGACGACCCGATCCCGGAAGAAGAAGACCCGCGCGCCATCTTCAAAAATGGCTACCTGCGCCGCGGCGGTGGGCTCGTCCTCTCCGCTCAAGCAGGCGCAGGTAAGTCCGCCATCTCGATTCAAGCCGCCTATTCGTGGGCCATCGGCAAAGACTTCAAAGGCATCACCCCCGTCCGCGCGCTCAAAATCGGCATCATTCAATCCGAAGACGATGAAACGGAAATGAGCGACTTCCGCATGAACATCCGCAAGGGCCTCATCCGCGACGGCTGGACCCTCGATGAAATCCGCCGCGCCGAACAAAACATCTTTTGGGAAGACAAAGCCTTCCTCGGCAAAGCGGGCGACGACTTCGTTGCGACCTTGCGCACACGCCAAATGGCCCAACGCTACGACCTCATCGTCATCAACCCGCTCCAAGCCTACTTCGGCGGCGACATCTCCAAAAACCAAGATGCCTCGCACTTCTTCCGCCAAGGCCTGGACCCGATCATCAAGGATCCGGAATACGGTTGCGCGCTCTTCATCATTCATCACACGAATAAACCAGCGCGTGATAGCCAAGGCAATCGCACTGGCTTTGATGCCAACTCCGCCTACGAAGTCGCAGGTGCCGCGGAAATCACCAACTGGGCACGCGCTTGCCTCAACCTCAAAGCAACAGGCAAGGACGGTAGCACCTTCGTCCTCGTAGCAGCTAAGCGCGGCAGAAAACTCGGCTGGCGCGATGAAAATGGAAACATCACAACGAAAAAATTCATCGCCTATTCCGACGACATCATCTACTGGCGCGAACTCGCCGCGGACGAACTCCCGTCCACCCTCGCCGCGGTTCAACAGGAAATCATCGACCCGCGCAAAGACGCGGCAGAACTTGCCCAAGCCGTCTTCGAAAAACCGATGGGTGCAAAAGAATTCAGATTCTACGCCTATGAAACCCTCGGCCGTCAGCGCGGCGAAAATGCCTTCAACGAACTCAAAGAGAATCCGAATGCTTACGGACTAACCGTGC
>CAVGIZ010000242.1:0-2166 GCA_963629255.1 Anaerovoracaceae bacterium | reverse complement strand
AACGGGGGGCGGCGCCCCCCGCTCCCCCGCGAAGGTGAGGACAAGCTTAGTGGCGAATGACAGAATGCAAGCGAAGTAAAGCAAGTTTAGATGGTGCGCCGCCCGCTCCTCATTCTGGTTCTTTTTGTATTCTTTTTGCCGCGGAAGGCTGGGATCAGGGGGTTTTGGGGTGGAAGCAACGTTTGGGGCATTTAGGCGGGTTTGGTTTAGGTTGCTTTCGCGATAATTAATCAAAAATGGGGGATTGACCTAGAAAAAAAAATATGCTATAATAAGTGGTATCTTACGGCGGAGAAGGTTTGTTCGGTGAGTGCTGGGCGAGCTGAAGTACCAATAAAACAAGGAGATACAAGAAATGAAGCAGATTTGGTTGAAGAGTGCCGCGGTGGTCGCGGGGGTGTGGATGGGCTCGATTGGGTCCGTTGCGCAGGCGGATGAGGCGACAGCACCGGCTGGGGCGAAGATTCTTTTGAATGCGTATCAACCAAAGACAATTACTTGGGCGGAGAGTGCGGATTCGCATTATCCGATGGAGCCATTTGCAAAAGATAATCAGATCTTTTGTGAAACGGGTAGCATTTGGGTGGATGCAGGTTCTGCGCGGAAGTTGACGGGCGCGAAGTTTTGTCCGCGGGCGGCTGGGACGAATCAGGGGATTCGAGATCGGTGGGTGAAGTTTCGTGTGTGGGGCGCGGATGTGCCGGGTCCGTATACGAGTACGGAAGGGATGGAGCTTGTGATGTCGAATTATTTGGGGGCGGCGGCGAATGAAAGTTCGTGGGAGAATGTGCTGACGAATTATGAGGGGATTGCGGCGCATCGGTATTACTATTTTGATAACTACAACAGTGTTTTCAATTTTCAGATTGAGTTGTATTCTGAGGCGCCGTGTGTGACGTGGGAGGTGCCGACGGAGGTCAATGCCGCGGAGGGGAATTACGCGTTTTCGGGGAAGGTTGCGTATGCGCCGACGGATGCGGGGGTTGAGATTTGTGTGGCGGTGGCGAAGGAGAATTGTGACGCGGATTATGCGGTTTGGGCGGAGAAGGGTAAGATTTACAAGGCGGATGGGACGTATGTGACGGATGGGACGTTTGAGATTGCGGCGAATGGGGTTGCGAGTGGGCGGATGTATGCGAAGTTGTTTTATCGTGCGGCGGGGGAGATGGATTGGATGGCGGCGCCTGGGTGGCGTGAGTTTGCCTCGCGCGGCAGTTTGGCGACGCCGGTGGCGTATATGTATGATTCTTCGGACCCATCGAGTGGGGGCTATCCTTCTATGAGGATGTATGATGGTTCGACGAGTGGTTTTGCTGAGGCGAGTGCGCGGCAGATTATTTTCAAGTTGGATCCGAGTTTGGATTATGCGGTGCTCAGGGTGTATGCGCGGTTGGATTGTCGGTATCAGTGTTGGATTCGTTCGCATTATGTGAAGGGGTTGTATGTGGCGAAGCCGAGTGAGGAGCCGGATTGGAGTAAGGCGGTGAAGGTGGATGCGGTGACGGCGCGCGAGCTTTATTGGTATTCGTCGACGGATGATATTCCGGCGTTGGATTGGGTGGAGTTGCCTGTGGCGTCGGATACGATCAAGCATGAGAATCAGGGCATGAGCTATTATAGTATTACGGATTTGGATGATCATTTTGATGTGATTCTGGATAAGAAGTTGATGAGCGGCGCGAAGTATTTGAAGCTTGATTTGGCCTCGACGTTGAATACGCGCGAGATTCAGCTCTATACGGTGAAGAAAGAAAGCTTCTGTATAAGGGTGCAGTAAGCAAGGTACAGAGGTTTAGGAGGTTGAAGGGGCCGCGGCAGAAGTGCCGCGGTTCTCCTTTAAAGAAGTGTCGCGGCAGATTTACGCGCGTAAGTTTGCTAGGTTACGCGCGTAACGCGGCGGGATTTGGGTGGATTTTTGGGGATGGGGCGCGGCAGTTTTGAGGGGTCGATGGGGTGGTTGGGCGGTTGATGCGTTTGATGGGGGTGGAGATGGATGGTTCAAAAAAGTGTGGAAAAGGCTTAAAAGGTGAAGATAAGACACTTTTTTTGAATTAGTACTTGCAAAGTGGGTGTAATTTATGATATAATGTGCGAGTTTCCAACCTGAAAGGGCCACTTTAGCTCAGTAGGTAGAGCACTTCCTTGGTAAGGAAGAGGTCGGCGGTT
>CAVGIZ010000241.1:0-2205 GCA_963629255.1 Anaerovoracaceae bacterium | reverse complement strand
TTACCCAGTAATCCCCCTGACGTTCCAGCCTCCCCCACCAAAACTGCCGCGCTCAAACGAAAGCACCGCGGCACTTCTGCCGCGGTGCTTTCACTCAATGAAATTAGATCACTGAATCACAACTGTACGGGATTCATAGTGCCCTGGCTGCCACGTGCGGATGACCGCACCGTTGGACTGAACCTGGTCCACATAGCGCCCTTCAACCCAGACATTCTGGACTTGGGTCACAGGTGCCACCACGGTCGGCGTCGTCACAACGACAGGTGCCGCGGGCGCCACCACAACCGGTGCAGGTGCCACCACGACAGGCCGCGGCGGAGGCGGCGTCACAAGCGCCGACCCCACAATGCCCCCCACAACGCCGCCCGCGAAGCCCGGCCAGAAATTACGCCCGCCATGGCCCCATGCGCCGCCACCGTGATGACCGCCCGGCCCCGGACCGCCACGCATCGCTGGCCCCGGACCACCGCGGAAACCGCCGCCCGGCCCACCATGAGGACCCGCATAGGCCCCCAACGTCACTGCGCCAAAAAGCGCAACTGCTACTATCATTTTCTTGTTCATTGTCGTATTCCTTTCTTGAGGTTTACATATAGTTAGGAAATCTCACCGCCATTTTCTGACAAACTTTTTTCAACTTTCTTCTCCGGGTACTGAACCACCCCCGACGAGATGGCCTTCCCCTTCTTGCCAAAGCACTCCAATGGCCGCACTTCAAAACGCAATTGCATCGTCCCCGGCAAGTCGCACCACGCAAAGTGGCACTCCCCCCGCGGCACTTTTTCCCCCTCCGGCAAATGAAAGTCCTTCGCCAATACCCGCCGCTGCGCCGCCACAAATTCCACATCATCCCCCGCCGCATACGCCGTCACTTCATACTCAAACGCGCGGCACTTTTCCTTCGTCTCCGCACCCGTCCACGTCACAATCCACTTCTCATTTGGAACATCCACCTGCACATCCACCTTCGCATCCGCGGCAAATTCGGGCGCCACACGTCCCGCCGCCCTCTTCCCAAAATCAAATGGCGAAGCCCCCACCGCCGGCGCCGGAATCGGCACCACCCAATCATCCCCCAAACTCTTCCCATTCACAAATTCACGCCGCTCCAATACAAGGCAATCGTCATACACGCTCATCAACATCCCCTGCTTGCCATCATCCGTCGCCAAACTCCCCATCCGCCGCGGCCGCGTATCCTTCCCATTCCCCTTCGGCATGTTCTCTCGATACAAATAATCGTACGATGAATACTTCAATGAACTCGTCCCAATCGACGTAAACGCACCTTGCCACACAACACGCTCATCCGTCAACGGATAATGCGAATGACCCGAAAACGCCACCGCATTCGGATACCCAGAAAGAATCTTCGTCGATTCCCCAACATCGTGCCCCCACGCCCACGGACCCGAACACGTGTCCTTCGGATGCGGATGCTGCGCAAAGAAAAATGGCTTCTCCCCACGCAACTTCGGCCCGAGCTCCGCCATCAACTCTGCAAGCCCCGTCGACACCGCCTGATCATTAATCGGCACCGGCCAATGCAAACAAATGAATGTGTACCCCTTCACCACCTTCACATAAATCGGCTTGTACGGCTCATCAAAACACTTCTCCCAAACTGCCGCGCGATCCGACGCAATCAAATCGCTCCCCGCATCCTTTGACCAATACCACCGCGCATCATGATTCCCATACAAAAACAATTTCTCAACCTTCCGCCCATCCGACGCCTTGTCCCCTGGAAACACCTCACGCCACACCTGCCCCACCGCCTCCAATTCAACAACCCGCGACGAATCAGCCATGTCCCCCGCAATCAAAACCGCATCCGCCCCATTGTCACGAAAATACTCAAACGCCCGCTTCAACGGCGCAATACATTCCGCCAGGTGCTCAAAGTGAACATGAATATCACTCAAAATCCCAACCTTCAAATTCGGCTTCACGGACGCAAACGTCCCTGCCACCGCCCTAAATAAAGGCGATGCGCCCACCGCCGCGCCCGTCATCCCCAAGCGCGTCAAAAATCCCCGCCTCGTCTCCAATACCTTCATAGCCTACCAAACCTTCTAAACCTGGTAAACATTTTCATACCCCATATTATACCATATTCCCGCCCAAAACTCAATCCCCTTCCCGCGCCCAGTCTGTCAAATAGAAAGGTCCATTTCGGGAAAGTTTTTTCTTTCCACATCT
>CAVGIZ010000240.1:0-2210 GCA_963629255.1 Anaerovoracaceae bacterium | reverse complement strand
CGCGGCAGTTTTTACATCCACTTTTCATGAATTGTGGATTAGAATCTCCGCGGCAGTTTTCTACCCGCTCCACACGGCCAACCCCACCCAATCCACTTTTCATGAAATGTGGATTGATCATACGCTAACCCCAATAAAATAAGCCTGCCCCACTTTTCATGAAAAGTGGGTGTAAAACTTTCTCCACATTTTATAAAGTGTGGAGGACTCAAACACCAAAACCCTCACCAACCCCAATAAAACAAGGCAAATGCTCCTCCACATTTTATAAAATGTGGAGGGATTTACGCGGCAGTTTTTACATCCACTTTTCATGAATTGTGGATTAGAATCTCCGCGGCACTTTTCCCCCCTTCCATTTTCAACCCAAATATGGTATAATATCTCCCGTCAATTCAGAAAGGACTTATCAAATGGACGAACAACAGAAACCGATTCTGCTTGAAGATTTCAACAAGATGTTTGAAAAAGACATCCAGACTTGTTACATGCTTGAAAACTACCTTGACCGCGCATACACTGTCTATGACACCTGTTGCACATTGGTCAACCTCTGTATTGGCCTTGAAAACGAAAATCTTGAAGGTGCCGCATACACAAAACAATGCATGCAGAACTACTATGCCAATAGCGAACCAAAACTAAAAAAAGTTCTCCCCCACCACAAAAATTTCCCGCTTAGTTTTGATGACCTTCCCAAACTCAAAATCGAACTCTCCAATATGAGAGGCAACACCGATGGAATGCTGGTCCTCGTACGCGAAGCCAACAACGCCATCCAACGCTACCCTGAACTCCTTTACACTTTAGAATGCATGAGCGAGAAAGGCATTCCGAGCGACGACATCTATGACTCACTCGCAAATACTGATAACGAAATTGAAGAAGCCCTCGCCTCAAAACCCTTCCCAAATGAAGGATTCAAAAAGTTCGTCATTCGAATGAACTCTTACTGCATTCAAGTCCAAAAGCTTGAACTCTGGATTCATCAAAAAGCCATCGAAACTTCCATTGTCATTGCCCCTCAAACGCCCCCGCACCCATTGCGTCACAAGGACCAACTGACGTAGCCCAACTCATGCAAAGCATCTCAATGCTTTACTCCAGCCAGATACAAAACACAGAAGTCCTTGTCAAACTCTTGCACGTCAACGGCCTCCTATATACCGACCTCTCCAACGAATTACTAGCCAACCGAAACTTTCGATACAACGCCGACAACCGTCTCAAGAATATCGAAAATCAAACCGCCTTCGTTGCCGCCAATATGCCCCCTTCTGAACAAACTGCGGCAGTCATCGACGCGGCAAAACGCAAGGCGCAAAGACTCGTCTCCGATGATGATGCCCTCGTCATTATGAAGGCCATTTGCAAGGAACACGCCGTCAACTCACGCCAAACCCTCATCAATTGGCGTAATGCGGGCTACGAACCAACAACAGGAAAAATCATCACCGATATGGCCTTCTCCTCCCTCCAAGCTTGGGTCATTTGGTGCCAAGAATTTTATACTGAAATGGAAAAGCGCACCAAAAACCAAAAGTCAATCCAAAAATATACGAAAACTCAGTCATCAAAACCAAAAAAGCAACAATAACGACGGCTGTAAAAGCAAAGTAAAACGAGTAAAATATTTTTTGAGGGACGGCTAACATCACGCCGCCCCTTATTTTATTGGGCTTCGTGAAGGTCTGCCCCTCCCAAATTTTTGCCACGCCTTTTTACATTTGCACTCTTTTTTCCCTATTAATGGAGGGACATATTTCGAGCTCGTCTAGCTCGATACTCTAAGTGTTCAATGCGAACTGTTTAGAGGAAAGTATGCCACCCCCAAATCAATAAAAAAACAAAACAAATAACAAAACACATATATGAAAAAAAGTATAGTATTCTTCGGCGCAGATGCCGATCAATGGGAAACGGATGGTATGTCCATCCAAGATGAGGATGCTCTCGTCCTCGCAATCTGGCGGTGGTATCGAGGCCGCGAAGACACGTCCCAAATGGGCGTCGTCGCCAAGGTCCTCTATTCCATGATTATCAGGCGCCTCGAAGCCACGGAAGAGAAATCGGAAACATTGTCTTCCTATGGCAAGAAAGGTGCGGAGAATCGTTGGAAGAAAGCAAAGAAAAATGGGGTGGCCAATGGGGTGGCTAATGGGGTGGCCAATGGGGTGGCCAATGGCCAGGCCATCGAAAAAGTTATGGCC
>CAVGIZ010000239.1:0-2227 GCA_963629255.1 Anaerovoracaceae bacterium | reverse complement strand
GACGTCGAAGGCGACGACGTATCATATTGAATGTGATATGTTCCCGGGGTCGAGCGCGATGTTCTATAATGGGTCGACGGCGGAGATTAATGATTACACGGCGCGGTTTATGATTGAGGGCGAGGAGAATCGCGATTGGCTGAAGTATGTTTGGGATGTGGATTATGTGACGAAGTGGGCCGATTTGACGGATGATCAGAAGCAACAGTATTGGACGACCTTCCCTGAGGAGACGTTTGGGACGGAACATCCGATGGGGCTTGTGAAGGCCGCACAGGATACGACGGGCTTGCCGCCGAATCAGTGGGTGTTTGCGCCGCACGCCGGCGGGCTTGTGATAAGGGTGCAATAAGAGCCCCGAGGGGGACTAAGGATGCAAGGCACCCTTATCCCCCTCGACCCCCTAATCCCACTTAGCGGCATTCTTCGCCGCGTTGCGTCGAGAGAATGCCGCACGGTGCGATTTGAGGCTTGATGGCGAGAAGAGAGTCGAATCTTTTTGTGGTGGGTTTGGGGTTGAGGGTTGGACGGAAATATGGTATAATATGTGGCGAAACAAAGGAGATTAGGTTATGGCAAATGTTGATATGACGCGGCGGTTTTTTATTGGTGGCGCGTGTGCGTTTGGTGCGTTTGGCGCGATGCGGTGGAGCGAGGTTTTTGCCGCGGAAGCGAAAGGGAAGGCGCCGAATTTGGTGCTGGGCATTTTGAGCGATTTGCATGTGACGTTTCCGGGTGGGAAGGATGAGATTCGCACCGGTTGGGGGAATGAAGATGCGTTTCGGCATGCGCTCGAATGGTATCGTGAGCAGGGTGTGGATGCGGTGGTGATTACGGGGGACTTGGCGGAGTTTGGGATGGTCAATCAGATTAAGGCTGTGGCGGATGTGTGGGAAGAGGTGTTTCCTGGGGACAAGGGGAAGGATGGTCGGCACGTGGAGAAGATTTTCATCACGGGGAATCACGATTTTGAAGGGACGTTTTATGAGTATGCGCGGAATGCGTTGTGTGGGTGGTACAAGGAGGCGAAGGCGGATTATGGGGCGTGGTGCAAGGCGAATGCGCTGAGGGCGGACATTCCGGGATTGTGGAAGAAGTATTTTCATGAGGACTATGAACAGTTCTATCGTAAGGATGTGAAGGGGTATACGTTTTTGTGTCAGCATTGGGATAATGGGACGGGGGTTGAGGCGGGGTTGAGTGAGTGCGCGTTTGGGCCGAAGTTGAAGGCGTATTTGGATGAGCATGGGAAGGAGTTGGCGGGGGCGAGGCCGTTCTTTTATTTGCAGCATCCGCATCCGAAAGGGACGTGTTATTTGGGTGTGCCGGGGTGCGAGGGCGAGGATTTGGTGACGACGACGCTTTCAAAGTATCCGAATGCGATTGCGTTGTCGGGTCATTCGCATTTGCCGTTGACGGATGAGCGGGCGATTTGGCAAGGAGGGTTTACATCGGTGGGGACGAGTTCGTTGAGGAATTCGGGTTTCCCGGGTGGGTATGATACGAAGTACACGAATCGGTATTCGCGGCAGGGGATGTTGTGGAAGGTGTATGATGATTGCATTGTGATGGCGCGGCGCGAGTTTTTGTTGGATCGCGAATTGGGTCCGGATTGGGTGATGGCGTTGCCGATGGTGGAGCCGAAGCCGTTTGATTTTGCCGCGCGGCGGAAGAAGGCGGTGGCGCCCGAATTTGCCGCGGGGGCGAAGTTGGTGCTGAAGAAGGGGAAGGATGGGACGTTTGAGTTGTTGATTCCGGCGACGAAAAAAGTGCCGCGGTGCTTTGAGTTTGAAGTTGTCGCGGAAGGGAAGGCGGGCGAGAAGAAGGTGATTCACGTTTTGGCGGAAGGATTCAATTTTCCTGAAGGAACAGAGACACGGGTTGATTTGGGGATGAAGGATGTGGTAAGGGTGAGCGTGACGCCGATTGATTGTTGGGGCACGCGCGGGATGCCTCGAGGGTGGGACTAAGGGTCCGAGGGACCCTTATCCCCCCTCGACCCCCCTAATCCCAGAAGCGGCATTCTTCGCCGCAAGCGGCGAGAGAATGCCGCGGTCGGGTGATTATGGGGTGCGAATCGGGGTGAATAATGTTTACTTAGCGCGGCAGTTTTGGTGGGGGAGGGGGAGATATCAGGATGATTATGGGGGAACGTCAGGTGTTTCCCAGGGGGAATTTAGGTTAAAGTATGATACTTTTTGGCAAAAAGTATCATACTTTTTCGGGA
>CAVGIZ010000238.1:0-2271 GCA_963629255.1 Anaerovoracaceae bacterium | reverse complement strand
CTTCCGATACGCCGCAATCTTCGCCGCCTTACGCTCCGCACGCTCCGCCTTGCGCTTTTCAACGCCCTTCCGATACGCCGCAATCTTCGCCGCCTTACGCTTCGCACGCTCCGCCTTACGCGCTTCAACACCCTTCCGATACGCCGCAATCTTCGCCGCCTTACGCTTCGCACGCTCCGCCTTACGCTTAGCCAAAACCTTCTGATGCGCCGCCTCCTTCGCCGCACGCGCTTTTGCCCATCCAGCCAAACGCTTCTTATACCGAGCCGTCCTTTCCGCAGCCTCCTTCAACCGCGCCTCACGCCGCTCCTTACGCGCCTTCTTTCGCGCCAAAGCCTCAGCCTTCTTCGCCGCTCTACGCTCCGCACGCCGCTCCGCACGCCGCGCCATTATCTCTTTCCTAAGCTCCTCCCGCCGCGACTTCTCTTGTTCAAACGCAATCCTCTTCTTCTCCTTCAATTCCGCCGCGCGTTTCTTCTTCTCCTCTTGACGCTTCTTCCGCGCCTCACGCCGCTTCGCAGCTCGTGCCGCAAGCTTCTCTTTCGACATCTTCCGCTCCTCCAGCTTCTCCTTGCGGCGATTCTCATGCCTCAACCAACTCTTATACAGTTCGTCCTTGTTCTCCTGCTCTAGCTTTTCCCTCTCCTTATACTTACGAAGCTCGATCTCCTCCGCCTTGCACGGACAATAAATACCCTTCGCCAAAACAAAAATCCCACGCCACGCATCAAACGCCCAATCATCCCGCGCCACCAACTTCGGCCTCCACTTCGCAGACAAATCTGCCGCGCAAGCTTCCTCCACCCCTCGCAAAAACGCCTCATCCTTAAACGCTTCCACCGCAAATACAATCTCTGCCGGATTCAAAATCGTCACCAAATTCTCAACCAAACGCACCGCACATTCCTTACGCTCCGCCTGCGAAACCTCCTCCCCTGCACACCCAATAAAACCAGCAAAACCATTCACACCTTCCACAACCACACCATTCACAACATACCCGCCAGCCTTCCGACCACCCGCTTCCTGTCCAATATACGCCAGCCCCTTCCCAACAGCCTCCTTGTACGCATCGTAATATCCAAGCGCCGCCAAATTCATTACCCGCGCAACTTCACACCGAACCTTAAACCGCTCCTCCAGCCCCTTCTTCAAATCCAACCCAACAAGCGAACCAAATGCAGAATCATAAACCTCCTCAATCACTCCATCCGAAATAACTCCGCTCAACCCAACCACAACCCGCTTCAATGTCGGACACCTCTGCTTCAGCACCTTAACCAGCCGATATAACGACTCAATACGAAATTCTTTTCCACAATCTTCAACCCCACGCTCAAGCTCTTCTCCAAACACATCAATCAATTGATAATGAAGCGCCGTCTCATAATCACTGTGCCCCTTCCCACTCTCAAGCATAACCCCAAGCGTCAAACAAAAATTAGCATTGAGCTTATACGTCTGCACAGACCGACCATACCCCAACTCAAGCACCTTCCGCTCTCCCTCACGTATCACCCCTTCGTGCTCCAATGACATAACGATCTCTTCAACATATACATCGGAAAATCCAAGCTCCTGCGACAGCTCCGAGATCGAAAGCGCCTCGCGCTGTTCAAATAACTTCCTCGCCTGTTCAATATTAATCAATCGAGCTTTTGTTATATTCATTTCTCTATGTCCTTTTCTTCTACGATGAAAACTAGAGCATAGTATACCATATTTCAGCCCAATTCGCAACCCCTAATTTTATCCCACATCACTTTCCTTCACACCGCAAGATAATACCAATACCCTATCCATCCACAACAAAAAAGCTTCATCAACGTCCCACAAACAAATCCCAATAACGCCCCAAACGCCCCAAATAACGCCTTCCCCGTCCTCTTCCCAACCGAAATCTCCCCAATCATCGCCCCAACAAACGGACCCACAATAATCCCAATCGGCAAAAAGAAACATCCAACAAGCGTCCCAAATATCGCACCCCGAATCCCCGATGTCGAACACTTAAACACCTTCGCGCCAAAAATCGGAATCACATAATCTGCCACGGTCACAAGAACCGTCGCCCCTAGCGCAATCCCAAGAATCATAAAACTCGGCTCTCCCTTCCCCACCAAAAACCGCGCAATCAACAGCGCACAAAACGCAAGTGGCGGCCCAGGCAGTATCGGCAAAACACAACCGATAAGCCCCAACCCAATCAATAACCACCCAACACAAATATAAAGAAACGTAACATCCATAACTATTTCTCCTTTTGACTGC
>CAVGIZ010000237.1:0-2280 GCA_963629255.1 Anaerovoracaceae bacterium | reverse complement strand
CGCGGCGAGGGTTTTGGTGTTTTGAGTCCTCCACACTTTATAAAATGTGGAGGAATTTCTGCCGCGGGGGGCGTGGTTTAAAAAAGGGGGGGCAGGCGCGGCATATTTTAGCCGTGTAGAACATAAAAATTTTTTGGGAGGGGAGGATAAAAAGGCCGCGGAATCTACTGAGGGAAGCCGCGGTCCGAGATTGACCTGGAAATTTGTGAAAACAGGTCGCTCTCTATGTATTCAATATATGAAAATCTATTTTGCTGATGGGGCGAGGCATGTGAGAAAAGACAGGAACGCAGTAGAAGTTAGGTGCATAGTTAATCCTCCAAAGCGTCATCCACATACTCGACGGGGAATGAACATCCGTCAAATTGGATGCGCGGCGATTCGTTTGTAGAATTTGGTTCGATAATGTTCCAGCCTGTTGTGCCGCGGTGAATGCGAAAGACACAGTTCGTAGGCGTATCGTCACCCAGAATTCCACCAAGCACGAGTCCACTGAAAACATATTGCCCAAATTGTGGTGCATTCCCTCGAAATTCCACCGAAGTAAGCCTTCCATTATTCGCAAATGCGGCAGTTCCAATTGTTTGAACTCCACGGCCAATGACAATTTTTTCAAGACTACCATTTACAAAGGCACGAGAACCAATGTTCGTGATGCTATCGGGTAGAACGATTTCTTTTAGTTTATAACACAGATCACATATTCCCCCTGGAAGATTTTTTAGACCCTCATTGAATGTAATCGAGGAAAGTGAAGTGCACATCTCAAAAACGCCCTGACAGTTTTTTTCTCCAAGGGAAAGTACGCCAGATGGAATCGTTATAGACCGTAATGAATAACAATCTTCAAAGACACCATTTTCAATGTTTGTGACCGAAGAGGGAATGTTGATGTTGGACAAGCTTTCACACCAAGCAAATGCACGTACCTTAATTTGTTTGAGCCCTTCTGGCAGGATTATGTTCTTCAATTTTCTGCACCTCGAAAAGGCAAACTTCTCTATCGTCTCGATTGTTGAAGGGAGCTCTACTGATTGAAGTTCTGTACATCGGTCAAACAAACTGTCGCTAATCTTTTGAATCCCTTCAGGTACAACAACATTTGTCAAACTCGTACAACCAGAAAAAGCACAAAAGCCAATATTCGTGAGCGTGCTTGGCAGTGAGACAGTTGTTAGATTTGTGCAATCATAAAAAGCATAATCAGAAATATGATAGACGCCAGATGAAATCTGCACAGAAGAAATCGCGCTTGCATTTAAAAATGCGGCTCTCCCAATCTTGCGCACTCTCACGCCACCTAAATAATCCGGCACAACAATATCGCCTCGAACGTTATTGGTAAGTGCATACATCCCAGCCCCGTTTGCGCCAATAATTGCTTCGTCACCTTCAATGGTATAATGCCATTCTATTCCATCGACAACCTCAGTCAATTTTGATTTGCCAAGTACACAAGTGGTGGTGCTTAGCATTGTAAGGATGAGTAGTACGTGCTTATTCATTTTCTGAATCTCCATTTTCGTTGACTTCCACGCCATTTACGCGTATCACATCGTTTGTCGTTCGGGATGCGGAATTGCCAAATTTGCTGATTGAGGTTGTCCCATTTTGATCAATTGTAAACACTTGATTATATTGTTTTGAGAATGCGTATTCACCTGTAATATCCCAGACAACTTGAGGAGCTCTTGGACTCTGTGCCAAGTTTATTTTTTCATTCACACCAAAAGCATGGCGATAGAGACATTTATTTTCTGGAGCCAATTGGTCAACATAGACCTTTAGTTCTATCGCAGTAAACTTGGCTTCTTTCGTATAAGTCGATGTGCCATTTCTTGCGGTTGCCTTGAGGCAAATATCATTCTCACTTGAACTTGCCGAGAGTGCTTCGACATAAAACTTTTTAGTGAGCGAATCATACTTTTCAAGTGTTGTGCGCCAAGGAAGCGAAACGGCTGGACCATTTGTCGAATCTTCGTGAAGCGCAATAAGCCTCGCACCCGATTCAAGCTTTATTTCAATGTCAGTTGGCTCCCGCCCCGAACAACACGAAAGATTGACCTCTTGAAATGTCGACACCCCAGGCACCACAGCCATCGGCATCCCCACCGCGGCAATTTTCTTTTCTTCATCATTCCACTCAGGCCAAATTTCACCCCACGTGGGAACCGTAACCCTCGAATACTCATTCGCCCCCAACGGAAACGTCCAATCCCCAAAGTCCAGCCAAAACCTATCCTGAAAACCGCCGCGCACCGCCCACGGACGATACGCAAT
>CAVGIZ010000236.1:0-2326 GCA_963629255.1 Anaerovoracaceae bacterium | reverse complement strand
GCCCCACACACGCACTTGCCATGCTGAAAATTCGCGCACTGACTCTGGCACCCATGCCAATGCCGCAACGTAAACGCAATCACTGGCTCCGGATCATCCTTCTCTTCCGCGGCACTTTTCAGTGCAGCGTTGTACTCGCTCTCAATCTGCGCCTTCTCAAGCGGCGTCTTATGGCTCCACCACGAGAGCAAGTTAGACTTCCACGTGAACTTGGTGAGCTTGCGTCCATTCGTCATACGCCAATCCCGCGCACTGAGCTGTTCGTACCAGTAAGCAACAAACCAATCAGGGACCCCAATCGAGAGAGAGGCCCGAAGGGCCATATCAAGGCTCACCGGAGCGTTCGGATTTTGCGCTTCAGGCGTTGCACCATTTTGCGGTGGTGGGGGGGGATTATAGGGGGGGGGCTGAAGCCCCCCCTCTCTCTCTAGAATTAAAATTAATTAATTCCATATCCTTAGAAGAGGGGGTGCAGGGGGAGAAACCTTCTGCCGCCGCAGCACTTTCGCCGCATCCCATATGCCCTGCCATATCCATCTTGCTAATCACGTCACCAAGCTTTTTCATTCTGCCACCTCCTCCACGAAAATCTTGTACGACCGCTTGTCCTGACTCACAAGCACGAACAAAATCTGGAAAACCTTGCCCCAGCTCTCATCCGTGAACGTGAACTCCGACTTGAGCAGCCACAGCTCATGCCGCGCCGCCCAAATGCTTTCACAATGCGTACACCCCGCATGCCGCGCCAGATCGTACGCCGTCATGCCTGTCACATAAAACGTCAGCGCCAAATCCTTTGCCGCCGCGTTCGTAATCTCGCCCGATACATCACGCGCCACGAGTTCGTTCATCGTCTTTTTCATTTTTAGTGTTCCTTTTGGATTTGTGAAATGAGCGTAGCAGTCGTTGGCCAGATAATCGCCACGATCGCGAAGCCAGAAACTCCTGTTTCGTTCGCGGCCAATTTCACGCGTGAGAATCTTTTTGAACCTCCGCGGCAGTTTCAATTCAGACGATTCAAGGAGGATGTCCTCGACTCGCCGCAACCTATATGCGTATTTTGCCATTTTTGTACCTACTTTCTTTAGTTATGTTGGAGAGCGATAGCTCTCCACTTATATATGACGGTTTTTTACCCCGCCCGCGGCGAAAAAATTTTTCTTCTCGGCCCACTTTTTACGTTATTTATACATTTTATCATATTTTCGTTCGGAAGTATAGTGATAAGTAAGAAAATTAAAAAAGTGACGCCACAAGGTTCCCTAAAAACCGTCATATATAAGTGGAGGCCCGTGTGGGCTCAAACAAACCGCCAAGGGGCTCTCATTGAGTTCCAAGGCACAACAAATCCGCCAACGGCGAACAAACGCCCGCGGCAAAAAACAAGAAAGGTCCAAAAGACTATGAGTACGACAAGTATCAAAAATCCAATGCAAATCGCAAAGGAATTCGGCAACGACCTCGCTTTCAAGGCGAAGTACGATGGCATGAAGGAAGAGAGCAGAAAGGTCAATTCGCGCGTTAAGGCGCAGAGCCAAAAGCTCCTCAAGGACGCACAGAGCGATTCCGGCGCTTATGTGATTGACCCGACGGGGCGGCGCTTCCACATCACCAGCACGGTGCGCGTCGAATACTTCGTTGAGAAGCTTGACAATGCCGAGGTGATTGACGTCTCGCTCGACTCCGAGGACTAAAACTTGGGGCGGGAGAATCATGATGTCCCAACGAGAGGATTCTCCCGCCCCCATCTTAAATTTCTCTCATCGGGACAAAACGAAAGGAAAACAAAAGTATGGCAACAGTAAATTATGTGGCCTATGATCAGACGAATCCTAAGACGGGGAAGAAAGAGCTCCGTTGCGGGAAGATTGTGAACAAGCGCGTGCTCGAGGGCTATGAGCTGGCGAAAATGTACCAGTCAATGGGCATTGGCACCGGCATCGCAACCAAGGAGTTCGCGGGTATTATCGACTCGCTTCCAACGGCGGACCGCAAGCTCGTGCTGGATGGCTACACCGTGAAAAGCGGCATGACCATCACGCAGTTGAAGATGAGGGGACAGCTCGGCAAGAACGACTCGATTGGACCCGACACGGAAGTCTATATGGATATTTCGCCGCGGTCCGACATGAAGGTCACGAAGGCGGATGTTGATTCGTTCGTCAATGTGAGCTCCTCGGTGGCGAAGGTCGAAATCGATAACGTCAGCTGGAATGGCTCCACGGCCCCGGGCGAAATCAAGAAGGACGAAAACATCCTCGCGACAGGCAAGAACCTCATGTTCAACGCGGACATCGGCGATTCCATCACGTTCGAGTATGGTGGC
>CAVGIZ010000235.1:0-2350 GCA_963629255.1 Anaerovoracaceae bacterium | reverse complement strand
GATGTTTTCAGATGAAGAGATGATTGCGATATCGGCTTTGCAACATGCAGTTTTCTGTATGCGGCAATGCGCTCTCATTCATCTTGAAAACATCTGGACTGAAAATGCGCTAACGGCGGCGGGACGCGCGATGCATGATCGCGTCGATGCAAACGTGCATGAAACACGGCACGACGTGCATGTCGCAACAACCTTGCGCCTCGTCTCCCGTCGCCTCGGCATTGCGGGCGTCGCCGACATGGTCGAATTCCATCGCGGCACTTCTGCCGCGGACGGCATCGCCCTTCCTGGCTTTTCTGGTCGTTGGATTCCATTTCCTGTTGAATACAAACACGGCAAACCCAATGGCCGCAACGCCGACGAAGTTCAACTTTGTGCGCAAGCTCTCTGCCTCGAAGAAATGTTGAGCATCCCCGTTCAAAAGGGTACCCTCTTTTATGGCAAGACGCGCCATCGTGTGGACGTCTCCTTCGACGAAAACTTGCGCGCCCTTACGCAAGATACCATCTGCCGCGTACGCGAAATGCTTTTCCGCGGCACAATCCCAGAGCCAAACTACAACGCGTGGTGCAAATCGTGTTCTCTCTTGGAAGATTGTCGCCCGCGTCTCGCCCGCCGCTCCGCCCTCTCCTGGCTCAACCAACAACTGGACGCCCTCGCATGAAAAAACTTCTCAACACCCTTTACGTCTCCACGCAAGGCGTCTATCTCCATCGCGAATCTGAAACCCTCCTCGCCGAACGCGAACGCCAAATCATCCTCCGCCTCCCCATCCACACGCTCTCCTCCATCGTCTGTTTCGGCAACATTCTCGTCAGCCCCTTCCTCCTCGGCCTCTGCGCCGAGCGCGGCATCCACCTCTCCTTCCTCACCGAAAACGGCCGCCACCTCGCCCACATCGACGGCGGTCCAACTGGCAATGTCCTCCTCCGCAAAACGCAAATCCTCACCGCCTGCGACCCCACAAAATCCGCCGCGCTCGCCCGCTCCTTCATCATCGGCAAAATCCTCAACTCCCGCGCCATCCTCCAACGCCGCCTACGCGACCACGGTCCCGACCCAATCTGCATCGCCGCCATCACCCACCTCGCCAATGTCGCACAGCGCCTCAAACTTATCCCAGACGACCTCGAAGCCATCCGCGGTCTCGAAGGTGAATCCGCCGCCACCTACTTCAACGCCTTCAACTCAATGCTCGTCACTCAAACAACCGACTTCCATATCACCGACCGAAACCGCCGCCCGCCACGCGACCCCATGAACGCACTCCTCTCCTTCCTCTACACACTCCTCGCGCACGACTGCATCGGCGCGGCAAAAAGTGTCGGACTCGACGCGCAAGTCGGCTTCCTCCACGCCCTCCGCCCGGGCCGCTCCAGCCTCGCTCTCGACCTCATGGAAGAATTCCGCGCACCCCTCGCAGACCGCCTCGCGCTCTCACTCATCAATCGTGCCCAACTCCATAAAAAAGATTTTCGCACCACCGAATCAGGCGCCGTCGAAATGTCAGACACCGCGCGCAAAACCGTCCTCACCGAATGGCAAAATCGCAAACGCGAAGAAGTTCTCCACCCATTCCTCAACGAACGCATCCCCATCGGCTTGCTTCCATTCGTCCAAGCCCAACTTCTCGCCCGCACCCTCCGCGGCGACCTCGATGCTTACCCGCCTTTCCTCGTCAAATAAAATGCCTTCACCACCCCCCAAAGGAGTTCCCCTATGATGGTCCTTGTTAGTTACGATGTCTCAACAATTTCTGCCGCGGGACGCCGCCGCTTACGCCACATCGCACGCCAATGCTTGAACTACGGAATCCGCGTCCAAAATTCCGTCTTCGAATGCAATGTCGATCCCGCACAATGGACCACCCTCAAAGCTGCACTCGAAAAAATTTGCAACACCGAAACAGACAGCCTTCGCTATTACTACCTTGGCTCCGACTATCATCGCCGCATTGAACATTACGGCGCCAAACCCACCATCGATGTCGAATCCCCACTCATCCTTTGACTAATACTCTCCTACCCCCCCCATAATACATATTTGTGACAGCTCTGTCACTAAACCTTTTTATAGTACCAAATTCTATGTTTTTTCTCACCACACAACACTCAAACAATTCTCTATTGACATTTTCCGCCCCAGATTTTATGAAAAGTGGGACGAAACCCCGCAGTGGTTTTCCCCGCGGCAGTTTTTATCACACCACCCACACACCCACTTTTCATGAATTGTGGGTGTAAAACTTCCTCCACATTTTGCGAAATGTGGAGAACTAAAAACACCAAAACCATCACCGAGCCCAATAAAACAAGGCACGTCCTCCTCCACATTTTGCGAAATGTGGACG
>CAVGIZ010000234.1:0-2355 GCA_963629255.1 Anaerovoracaceae bacterium | reverse complement strand
ATCGTAAGCCGCAATTGAAACTCATTTATTGAGCCCGCGGAAACAAGTGTCAATCCAGCCGCTTGAGCTGCAACCTTAATGCGATTTACTGTGTCGGTATGCACTTCAAAAATGGGAAGTTGCATTCTCTCGGTCGACCCCTGTACCGACGGGGTGGGCGCATCTTCATTTTTAAGTGCAGCACGAGTCGACAAGCCAACAATTGTCTTTACCTCATTGGTAAAGGCTTCATCGGATTCTTGAATGCGCAAAGCAACATTCGTCACTAAATTTTTACGATTAAATATAACATCCACATAACATCCAACTGGGGCCGATTCTACAGGGCCAGTCGTCTTTTCAATAAAAACACGATAAGCATACTGGCGTGGAATAACCTGAGCAACCTTCCATCCAAACAATGCAACAATTTCGACCAGTGAACGAGCCTGAACCCCATTCGGAACATCCACAGACGAAGGGGTGGCAACATCAAGAATATCAACTAGGTTATCAAAGATTGGCGGCGTAATGGCATAAAGACATCGCTTGGCACGCGTCGTCACAGTATATGCCCAACGAAAATAATCATCCGTCTGACGATTTTGTGCGTATCGATAGTCTACCCAAACATCCTTCCATTCCCCGCCTTGAGATTTGTGACCTGTGATTGCATACCCATATGTAACAATAGGTGCCCTAAAAAGCACACTCTCCCTCATCTTATCATCAATCTCATCTTTAGACAAGTTAGGATTCTTTTTCTTAATACGATCACGAACACCATTGTAAAGAGCAATCGAAGCAAAATCCTGATTCTCTCGCCAATCTTCAGAAGTAATCGGTGAAATGTTAATCCAAATCGTCACAGGGTCGCGATCTGTCTCGTAAACCCACGATACCGTCATCTTCCGAAAAGTAAATTCGAATCGCATCGGATGAGACGAGTTTTTAACTCTGAAAAATCCCGTCACCACAACAGGTTCAACCTCAGATAACGCGACGACTTTCAAAAAATCACCATTCATGAACGATTCTTCGTAACCATCTTCGCTAATCGGAACACGCGTATTCCTAAGACTCATGAGCCTTTCGCCATTGCTAAGTAAAACCGCATCTCTGTGCAATAAACTACGCACCTTCATGTTGTAGTCCCAAACATCGGCATTCGTCTGGGCAATAATAATCTTATCATCCAAATCTTGTTCAGGACAATATCTCTCCTGTAGAGCATCCTTATCAACAATCGTTACATCTTGATGCTCTCTATACTTGAACAAATCAAATTTGTCGCGGACGAGCCCCGCTCGAATGCGCAGAGCCTCTTCAAGAATTCCGCTATCTTTCCCCTGGCGATAAACATCCTTAAGTTCCATTACAGTCGGCGCATATCCAAGAAGCTCTTTAAGCTTGACTGGATCAAGTGCAGGAGGCACCTTGCATTTTTCACCAATTGGATTCAACTGACAAGCATCTCCAACAAAAATAACAATATTAGAACAGCACTCTTCTCGAATACCTGAATAGGTCAATAAATCTTCAAGAAGAGAGCCCGTTCCAAACTGGAGAAGCTCATTGTTCTGATGCGACAATGAAACCATTGATGCTTCATCAACAATAATCGCTGCCGCGGGAGGACAATCTTGCTTCAATGGAAAGATAAATTCAGCATAGGTATCATCCCCATCCAGCTTAGGCTTGTCAGGAACTTTAAAAATAGAAGAATGAATAGTCCGAGCCGAACACTTGGTCCGCTGTTGCATCATCTTAGCCGCGCGTCCCGTCGGCGCCATCAACATAGGATTCAATCCAAGTTCAGACAAAATGGGCAATAACGATTTGATGAATGTCGTCTTACCCGTACCAGCCGCACCCACAACCATAAAACAGCGTTGCCCCACCTGAAATGCCGCGCGGAATTGCGCAATCAAATCTTCACACGTCCCCATCGCAAGGTTCGAAACTTGGGCCAAAACAGGCATCGGAATTCCAGATTTAGGCGCGGCAACTTTTGGTCGCGTAGGAATACTATCATCCGTCAAAACAGCTTTCCGCAGTCCTGCAAAACATGAAAGGAACATACGCATTTCCTTATCCTCAAACAGGACTGGTTTCCCATGATCTATCTTAAGTCATTTCTCGGTAAATGCCGCGGGCCGCCCCATAAAATACCAGATTGGAAACTTCACATCGCAAGAATCTGGCTCTTTAAGTTCAGGTCCCAAACAAATGCCAGCAGAAATAATGTGCATCAAATCCAATTTGTGATTGCGCACATTCTGAAGATGCTGCGGCAAAAAAATCTCTCTTTGATGGTCCACAAGAAAATGCCCAAAACAACGGCGATAACTCATCACCTGCTTAAACGGATTACCA
>CAVGIZ010000233.1:0-2422 GCA_963629255.1 Anaerovoracaceae bacterium | reverse complement strand
ATAGTTCCAATAGTAGATAGAAAGTTGATGAAATTTATGGTACAATATGTGCGTAATTTGAAAAGGCTTTGGGTTGGCACGTTTTCTCGAGTGAGGAGGCAAGCTTCTTGAGGCACGTTGCGGAGGTATCGCCCTGTGCTTTCCGCGGCGAAACATAAAGGTATTGGGCAACAAAGAAATAACGATAGGAAAAAATAAATGAAAAAGTTGATGATTGCGATGGTTTGCGGCGCGGCGCTTGCTGGGCTGGTGGGAGGTTGCGCGTCGGGCGCGGCTGATGCGGACAAGGTTGCGAATTGGCAGAAGGAACGTACGCCAGTTGAAGTTTTGAAGTCCAAGATTGAGGTTAAGGCGGCTGGCGCGATTGTTGAAGCGTTGGATGTTGTGCCGTTCGGGATTTACAAGACGATTGCGGACAAGGTTGACAAGGCCGCGGTGATGGAGCGTTATCGCCGTATTTACTTGGGCTATGTTGCTGACGTGCAAGCGTTGGAACAGCAGGGTAAGGCGCACGCTGAGGCGCTCAAGACGGTTTTGGATCAGGTCAAGGCGCAGCCAGATGGTGCGGAAACGATTGCCAAGTTGAATGAGTACTTGAAGGTCGCGAAGGAGACGAACTTCGATGCAATCATGGCGTGGATTCAGAAGTTCACGGAAGAACTCCAGGCTGCGGGTCAGAAGTTTGCTCAGGAGACGCCGAATGCTTTGTCGCAGTTGGTGGGCATCGCGAAGCAAGAAGGTGGCATGGCGATCATGAAGATTCCGAGCCAGGGCAAGGACGACCTTGCGGTGATTGGTAACCAGCTGAAGGATGCGGGTGTTGGCCTTTCGCTCTATGTTGAGATGGTCAATGCTGATAAGGAAGCGGCAAAGGTCCAGGCTGATTATCCAGTTGAGGGCTAAAGAGGTAGTCCGAGATGGGTACGGCGTTGAGAGGATTCAGCGCCGTGCCTTTGGAGTTTGAAGGAAAAGAAGAAATAGAGGAGATGATGATGAAGAGCATGAAGTATTTTGTTTATGGGACGTCGCTTGCGGCGATGTTTGTTTGTGGTTGTGCATCGACGCCGACGGCGCGTGGGCCGATTCCGGCGAAGTATTATTCGAAGGCGGAGTTGGAAGATATGGATGAGGTGAAGCTTCCGCCGAACTATAGCATTGATAATTTCCGCAAGATGCAGATGGTGATGAATGTCAAGATTGTGTCGGCGGATGGTAAGACGAAGATTGATAAGAATTTGAGTGGGCGTATGCAGACGGAGATGGCGAAGCTGAAGCGCTTTGAGATTTTCTCGTTGCATAATCGGAGCAAGGTTGAGCTTGATGCGATTGGCGATTTGGATGAAGAGGTCAAGGTCGTTGAGGCGGATCAGGTCAAGGCGAGCGATTTGATGTTGACGGGTACGATTAAGATTACGTGCGCGATCAATGAGTTGCATAACGAGAAGGTTTACGTCTATAGTGCGGATGGCGATTTCAGCTGTGAAGATGCGAAGACGCGGACGGTTTATTTTGCGGAGAAGGCGCGCGGCGTTTGGGATCGCAAGGTGCGGTATTCGCTGACGGGGCAGGCGCATGGGAATGTGTCTGAGGATCAGGCGATTCAGATTGCGAGCTTGCGGTGCTTGGCGATTGTGGCGAACAAGTTGGGTAATACGTTCCCGACAGGTGGGCGCGTGACGAATATTACGGGCTCGGGCGATACGATGGTGATGAGCGCGGGTCAGCACGAAGGTATTGCGCCGAATCAGCAGGTGTGCGTGTTCTTGTCGGAAGATGGGCTTGATATTCCGGTTGCGTTTGCGGAAGCGACGCCGAAGAATGATGGCACGTCGCAATTGCGCGTCTATCGTTGGAATACGGACAATTCTGACGCGAAGGCGATTGTGAAGGAGATTCGTGGTTCGGGCCGTGCGTTCCTCAAGCAGTATAAGGGCGATGCGAAGAACGGGCTTTATGCGGTTGCGTTTGGTATGGCGGTCCCAGCGGATTGGGAAGCGAATGCGGCTAAGCAGTAAGTTGGGGTTGTTGCTAATTAGAAACAGAACGAGAGGTATCCTATGCGTCAGTACGTGAAGAGATTCGTGCTCGGTTTTGTCTGCGTTCTCGGGCTCGTGGCAAGTGCCGCGGTGCCCGAGGCTGTGGTGACCTTGGCGAAGCAGATGAAGGAAGATGGTGCGGAAAGTCGTGCGGGTTACACGAAGCAGTTGGGCGTGTTTGTTGTCGCGACGGGTACAGCGCCTATTTCCAGCACGAAGGCGAAAGCGAAGACGATTGCTCGTGCGAATGCTGTGCAGAACATCGCGGCATTTATGGGAAGTCAAGTTTCGTCGGAAACGCGGAGCGAATCGAGTGAGTCAACGGTGAATGGGCAGACGGAACTCAAGGAGTTCTTTTCATCTGTGACTGAGACAAAGGTTAAGCA
>CAVGIZ010000232.1:0-2430 GCA_963629255.1 Anaerovoracaceae bacterium | reverse complement strand
CAAAACACGGGATGGAGGGCGGGGCGCGGCAGATTTGGGAGGGGTGGGGTTGAAAGCGCGGCAGAAATATGGTATAATATGGGGTATGAAGATTTTGAAGATTGGATTTGGTTTGGTGTGTGCTGCGGTGATTGGTTTTGCCGCGGAGGGGAAGGGTTTGCCGATTGTGCTTTCGAATGAGGTGTTGAAGGTTTCGATTGATTGTGAAAGTGCCGCGGTTGGGGTTGTGGATTTGAGGAGTGGGAGGGAATGGAAGCAGATGGCAGGGGAAGGTGCGAAGGTTGAAGTGGTGTCGAGCGCGGCAGATTTGGATGGGAAGGGCGCGGCACTTTTGTTGCGGATTGGAGGGGTTGATGGGGAGGTTCGGGAGAGGATTCGTTTGGAGGGGGCGGAGCTTGGGGTGGAGCTTGATTCTGCCGCGGGGAATAAGATCAAGGATTCATTTGATTTTCCGTATCCGTTTGAGGCGAGGGATGGTGAGAGGTTGTTGTTGCCGAATGGATGTGGGTATGCGATTCCAGTGGAGGCGGCGGATTTGGGGACGACGGCGTTTGATGCGGGGATGTTTTGGACGCGGGAGATGAAGATGAGTGCGTGGGGTCAGTACAGTGAGAAGTGTGGGGCGGATGGGTCGCTTGTGGGGGATGGAGCGGTGTTGGGGATTGTGGAGACGCCTGCGGATGTGTGGCTGAGGGCGCATGTGAGAGGGAATGGGAAGCGGCAGGCGAATGTGTCGTGGGGCGGGGAGAATGGTCGGTTTGGGTATGCGCGGAAGATGAGGTATGTATTTTTTGTGGCGGGCGGTCCGATGGAGATGGCGAAGAGGGTGAGGGAGGAGATGTCGCGGCGGGGGCTCGTGGTGACATTTCGGGAGAAGGTGGCGCGGAAGGCGAAGATGGCGGAGAGGTATGATTTATTGGCGGGTGCGCCGATTGTGTGGTATTGGGAAGAGGAAGGGGACAAGGCGGGTGTGGCGCGGCGGTTGAAGGAATTGGGATTTCGGAATTTTGTGTTTAGTGGGATTACGCGGCGAGATTTGGGGGCGTGGGTGACGGCGGAAGAGGTGAAGGAGATTGCGAAGGTGCCGGGGGTGTTGCAGGCGGAGTATGATATTTATGCGGACACGATGGAGCGGGCGATGTTGGACAAGATTGATGCGGTGAGGCCGCATTGGCCGCTCGGGGCGTGGGAGCGGGATGATGTGATTCGGATGGAGGATGGGACGGCGATGAGGGGATGGAAAGTGCCGCTGAAGGAGGAGCCGGGGAAGCCGGCGGTGGGGTGCGCGATATTGTGTCCGGCGCGGGCCTTGGGGTATATGAGGGAGCGCCTTGGGGCGAGGGTGCGGGAGGCGCCGTATGGGGCGAGGTTTTTTGATGTGACGGGGGCGAATGTGGGATGGTGTGGGAACAAGAAGCATGCGTTGACGAGGCGGGAAGGGGAAGGCGCGTGCAAGAAGATGTTTGCGCTGGCGGGGGATGAGTTTGATTTGATTTGTGGGACGGAAGATGGGATTGAATGTTATGTGCCAGAGGTGGATTATTTTGAGGGGAATTTTTCGTCGTGGGCGTATCGAGTGGATGCGGGGAGGCACATGTGGAAGATTTATGATGAGACGCCGGAGGTGATTGAGAAGGGGTTGGACCCGACGTGGCGCGTGCCGTTTTGGGAGATGGTGTTTCATGATTGTATTGTGTCGACGTGGTATTGGACGGATTATAACAACAAGTTTCCGAAGGCGTGGTGGAAGCATGATTTGTTGAATGCGGTGACGGGGACGGTGCCGATGTATTTGTTTACGCGGGAAGTTTTTGAGGGGATACAGGAGGAGCTGGCGGAATCGGTGAAGGTGACGACGCCGGTGGCGCGCGGCACTTTTGGGGTGCAGATGGTGGATTATCGATGGTTGACGGCGGACCGTTTGGTGCAGCAGAGTGAGTTTGCAAATGGTGTGCGCGTGACGGTCAATTTTGGCGAGAAGGCGTTTCGGATGGCGGATGGATTTATGTTGAAGGCGCATGGGCATCGGTTTGAGGGGTTGGATGGTGTGGCGTGGGAGGTGGATGACGTGGGCGGGGTGAAAGTTGATTTTGCGGGGGAGAGTTTTTGTGCGAAGAGTGCGGTGAAGGCAAAGGTGAAGGCGAGGGGGAAGTGCCGCGTAGAGATGGAGCTTGAGACGGTGGATGGGCCGGTGCAGGCGGTGTGGGAGAGTTCGGGAAAAGTGCCGCGGGTGGTGGATCTTTATTTGCGTGCGCCGAAGGGGCGGACGATGACGAGGGCGCTGGATTATCCGCTTGGGTGGGAGACGAAGGCGGGGGATGATTTGATTTTGCCCTTTGGGGAAGGGGTGGCGTATCCGGTGATGGATGAGGGGGTGCGGTTTGTGCAGGAGCAGTATGCGTTTTCGTGTGGGATGGAAGCGGCGATGGG
>CAVGIZ010000231.1:0-2466 GCA_963629255.1 Anaerovoracaceae bacterium | reverse complement strand
TTATTTTATTGGGGATGGTGATGTTTCGTCCCACTTTTCATGAAAAATGGGACGAGATTTTGTGCACAAAATCTGCCGCGGATAAGGAACAATTTTACACTTGGATTACAGGTCAATTACGCCGAGATTGGGCCTCAATGACAGCGTAAATTTGCCGCGGTCACGCCACACCCACATTTCATGAAAAGTGAGTGTATCTCTTGACCACATTTTATAAAGTATGGTTACAACTCCGCGGCAGATTTTGCAGCCTTGACTTTTACAACAAAATTATGATATAATATGCCCCAACTGCTAGAGATCTAATCTCTAGTTCAGTCGTTGCTGGAGATGTCCCAGCCCTTATCGCACCATCTGAAAGGGTGGTGTGATATTGTTTAAATCAAGAACGGCAGACTGTCGGATATCCAAGTGGGCGAGGCAAACTCCTCTTTTGAATCCACCCAGACAAAGACAATCTGCCGTTGCCGCATATTATATCATATTTCATGCTCGAAAGTCAATGGGGCGAAAGATGCGGCACGGTCCCCAACGGTGAGAAGAGTTCTTGCGAACCACAACTCGGCTGACCATGCCGCATCACAGGCACATATTATACCATATCCTCGCCGCAAAAACAAGTCTAATCCCACATTTTATAAAAACTGGGACTTGCTCACATCTCAACAATCATCCACTAACCGCTCCAAACATCTTGGACATTCAATAAACATATTTCTATTCCCTTATTCTGAAGCCTCAATCATTTTGAGGCCTTCCCATTTGCCAGACGAATCAATTCGCGATTTCCATTTCTTCGCATACTTCCGCGGATAAATTCCAATGACCGGATTTCTTTCCTTTACTGGGAATATCATAGAACTCGCATTCTTGAAGCCTACATCTCCTTTAAATACAATTCTTTTCAACGCCTTGCACTCAGAAAAGGCGCCACTTCCAATTTTACGTATTGCATTTGGAATTTCAACCTCTTTCAATTTCGGACATCTGTAGAATGCACAGTTACCAATCTTCTTGACGCTATTTGGAATCGAAATAAATTCAATACACGCATCTTCAAATGCACTGTCTTCTATCACCGTCACGCCATTAGGAATTACAACTGACTTTACCTCACAACTTGAGAAAGCGAATTCCTTTATTCTTCTAACGCTCTTCGGAAGAATGACTTTTTTCGCTTGGCATCCAACAAATGCTTGCTCTTCAATTTCGGTCACACCCTTGGGAATCGTTATGCAATCTCTAATTCCACCTGGACAATCGATCGCGGTCTTTTTATCCTTACTTAGCAACACGTCATTTTGAACAACAAAACAGGAGTTATTCGGGTCCACATAATAATGCTTGACTCCACTTGAGGCCGTGGCCGCTTCGCCCCAATGAATTACATTCGCAGGTATCGTTATTGATTCAAGATTTTTACATTTGAAGAAAGCCAAGCCTTCAACCGTCAATACGCTCTCTGGAATTTTGATTGTCTTGAATGCGCAGCCAGAAAAGGCGGATATCCAAATGTAATCAAGTCCTTCTGGAAGCGTAACCGATTTCAATTTTGAACATCCCTCAAATGTAGCCTCTTCAATACATCGCACGCCACGCGGAATTGTTATCTCTGTTAAACCCGTGCACTTGCTAAAAGCGTATTGTCCAATGTAACTCACGCTGGATGGTATCGCGACAGATTTGATTCCCTTGCATCCACAAAACGCCCAATCCCCAATCCCGATTACTTGCAATTGGTCAATTTTATCAGGGATACAAATCTCCCCCTTAATTGTAGACGGCGAAATTGCAGGTTCCCCACGCCGCGAAAAAATAACTGCCCCGTCCTCCACCTTTTCATATGAATAGGTGATGCCATCAACTTTACATTTATAAATCTGTATCATAATAAACCTCTTGCCCGCTGGATTACGGGGCAACTAACTCTAGACGTGTGAAAAGCCAATTGTTCTTATCACCTTTCTTCAAGTGCGCGGCAAATTTTCTTTGGGGCGTTCCTTCAATTCCAAAGAATGTGGAAGGACCTTCCAAAGCGACTTCTCCTTTGACTTCAGCATGGTCGGAACGAATAGAAATTTGAAGCGCGGCAAATTTGACGCGGAGACTTTTTACACTTGAACGGAAGGCCAGGATTCCGCCCGCGACATCTTCACGTGTCCAAATCTGATTGAGCGAGCGTTCGGGAACAATGAGGTGGCAATTCGGCGCGACAAATTCAGCCAGACGCTTTGAGCGAATCGCACATTCCATCACACTTTCGCCTTCAACCCGTTCCGCGATGGATGCGACATCTTTAAACACGCGGCGAATTTGATTGGTCGCGGAGTGCGTATAAAGCCAAAGTCCAACAGCCAAAACTGCCGCGAGAGAGTAGAATAAAATTTTCCGCATCACGTTTTCCTTCCGTGGCCTAGTCGGCGGTGGGGTGTGAGGGGGAATTGGCTTTGGCGGAGATTTCGGTCA
>CAVGIZ010000230.1:626-2507 GCA_963629255.1 Anaerovoracaceae bacterium | reverse complement strand
TTTGCATTTTCCTAAAAAAACTTTCCACCCCCTCCCTCCAACATCCCCCACCCCCCTACTTCCCATTGCATTTCCCACCGAATTATGGTATAATATGCATCAAACAAGCAGGAAGGTAGAAACCTGATGTCGTACGACGATTCAGAGCTGAATAAATTTACTGGTTACTTTGAAGCAAAGGAACCTGGACGCAAAGAACGCGCCCAGGCGTGGGCAACTGCAATAGGACTCCAAAAAGTGGACGGCCTCACGCCCTCCGCCTACCTCATCGAAACCGCCAAACAACACATCGAAGGCAAGCTTACCCAAGCCCAAGTTCGGCGCCGCATCAACAACTACTATTCCGTCAAAAATGAATTGTCCTCCCCCGCGGCAAATTGTGAAGAAGCGGATAAAGTTTCCGAACGCATCGTCGCCATTATTCATGATGGTGGCTTTTCCTTCACGCCCGAATACTTCATTTCGCTTCATAAAAAGTTGTTCAAGGGTATCTTGCCTCACGCGGGCAAATTACGCCACGTCAACATCAAAAAACGTGAATGGATCCTCAAAGGTGATTCCGTCACCTATGGCGATTACGCAAGCTTGAAAGCGTCGATGACTCGACATTTCTTAGATGAAAAAGAATTTGCCTACGAGGGCAAATCAACAGCCCAAATCATCCCACACTTCGCACGCTTCATCGCGCAAATCTGGCAAATTCATCCCTTCACAGAAGGCAACACCCGCACAACCGCCGTCTTCGCCATCAAGTACCTCCGCGCACTCGGCTACCCTGTCACAAACAATATCTTTTCCAAAAACTCGTGGTACTTCAGAAACGCCCTCGTCCGCGCCAATTATGCGGACTACTCAAAAGGCGTAACGCGTGATTGGTCCTATCTTGAAGCCTTCTTCCACAACCTCCTCCTAAACGAACAAAATATCCTCAAGAACCGAACTCTCCTCATCGATGCCGCGGCAAAACTGCCGCGCTCTGCGAAAAAAGTCTCTCGCCCCTCAACCAAAAGTGAGGTGATAAATGAGGCGATAAATGAGGCGATAAAAAATGAGCCTGGAATCAACAAACCACGCCTCATGAAAAAGTTTAAAAAGAGCCGCGCAACGATTGAACGCGCCCTCGCAAAACTCATCGCCGCAGAAAAAGTGGAACACCGCGGCAGTAAAAAAACTGGCGGCTATTGGCCCCTCTAAAAAACGTCCACACATGCGCACATTGAAATAATCGCCCCATCACCAAAGTGGTTAAAAAGATTCGCGCCCATCGCCAACGGCGCGGCAGTTTTCATTCAATAGCTCCAGCCGCCTTCATCAAAAGATAAGACTCGCGAATCTCACCGGAAAGAAGCCTGTTACAAACGGCCTTTGTCGCATGATCGCCAATTTGAACAGCCCCAGATTGAATACGCAAGATTAAGTTGCTTACACCCACATTATCGTAATTCAATGTCAAATACCGCTCCACAGGCGTATTAATCATTCGTCGTAAATGTCTCACCTGCCCCCAGTCATTTGTATTATGTGTTTGCTCATACCGCGTAAGCATGAAATCCAAAAAATTTGTATAGACATTACTTCCGGAGTAACCAACAGCCGTTATGATTGTAAAAGATACAACTCCATTTGTTGCATATGCATCCCAATCTTCTACAATCTGTGCACAGTTATTTGAAACGACAGGCACAAGTTCAAGGAATGGTTGTTGCATACTGCCCCACAAATATGTTTCTCCATTATAAACTTCCGCGAAGAAAGATTGTGAGGCAAGCCCTCCATCTTCTTTGAAAACTTGTGAAACTCGACTATAAATGTTCGAGGCCAGAATTTGGTTTTCTCCAAATGCCTCAAGCACGACACAGATTATACTTAGTAGAATTAGTT
>CAVGIZ010000230.1:0-616 GCA_963629255.1 Anaerovoracaceae bacterium | reverse complement strand
CTCATCTTGAGTAGGTTTATTATATCCTGACGTACCATCTAACATTCGCAAAGCCTTACGGGTCACAGCCTCTGACCGTGCACTAATTGTCCAACCATCATAATCAACAATGCCACAATGTCCACTTCCATTTGAATTGGGATGCCCAATAATAAATCCAGGCTCTGGATAGGTTTCAGAACCAAGATGCGTCCACCCATTAATCGTAACATTACTATTGGCCCATTCATTCGCGAGCGGCGGATAAAAGTGTATGCCCTTTTCATTGATTGTCATGTGTTGTTTGGGCACCGTGTACCCACATGCGACTGCAACATCAGCCACAAAGGCATTGCATTTTAGTACTGAACTATCAACCATCTCGAATGGGCTACGCGGTGGCAATTCTGCATCAATTGAATATTGCGTACTCCCAAGATATTGTAAAGCGACATTGCGCATATTAAGTAAGCCCGCAGAAGATGCAACACCAATATGATCACGCTGTCCCTCATGTTTAGGGCCCAAATCGGGCTCGTGAAATTCCTTTATAGCTGGCTCCGTAGCATTACACACATACTCAACCTCATTTGATTGCGAGCCACAAATCATTCGCGCAGAAAGTGCAAACACGCCC
>CAVGIZ010000229.1:0-2519 GCA_963629255.1 Anaerovoracaceae bacterium | reverse complement strand
AAAATACCGCCCACTTCAAATTGTCGCCCGGAATAATAAACCGACACTGCAACGCCGTCCAACCATCGAACGGATTCGTCGTGGCCGGATGCTCGCACCACCCATTCCACGTCACCTCCTGCACCGACTTACAATTCTTGAACATACTCGTCCCACTCGGGAACGGAAACACACCTTTCGTCTTGAACACGATGTTCGTCAACGTCTTATTAAACGCCGTAAACGAATCTCCCACCTCTTCAATGTTCTCACCAAATTCAATCGACCCAACCACCGAGGATGTCCCATACGTAAAGTTCGCAGGAATCTTCTTGATGCCAGGACCAAACACAATCGATGGAACATTATACGTCCCCCAGAACACCTGCCCCAGCAACTCCGTCTCCAAATACTTCCCTTCCTCGTTCTCGTCCTTCGCAAAACCCACGCGAAAATCATTCGTGACATAACCCCATTGAAACACACCCGCGGCAACATTCGTCACACTCTCCGGCACAAACGGCTCGATATGCACAAGATTCGGCGCGCTCTCAATCAATCGCGACCCCAAAATCCTCACCGTGTTCGGCAGGTAAATCTCTTGCACGACTTTGTTGTTCATCCACATCTGATGCCCAATGGAAAGAATCTTCGGTGCGCCTTCTGGCATCGCCTCTTCACGAAGATCAATCACCGTCTCCGTGCCAAAGGTACTTCTGGACAGCGTCCCATCTTTCACACAATACACACTCGCCGTTCCGCCATCCCCAGCCGTCAGCGACGTCAAGACATAGGTGTTGTCCTTTTCTCTATAAGAGCACGACCACTTCGCGTCCGCAAACGCATTCGCGGCAAAAAACACCCCTGCGCCAATCAACAGATTCGCGCAAACCCTAGTAAACATTGGCTTTTTCATAATGACTAAACCTTTTATGACTTAAGATATGTGTATTATATCATACTCCCCCCCCCCCCGTCAAGGGGGAAAATGCAAAATTATAAAAAATCCGCCGCGCCCCCACCGCGGCAAATCTCCCGCCCCGCTGGAGGTACAGGTGCCTGCGCCCACTTCCCCGTCACCTTAATCGTATCACAAACGCCGCCAACTTTGCCGCGCCCGCCTTCACAAAATCCGCGTTATTCACCGCGTCATATTCCGCCTTCACCCAGTCCGCACTCGCCGCGCCCTTCATGAGACGGCACTCATCAAACGCGCCGATGAGATGCGGCTGAACTCCATCTACAGTCGTCGCATCCGCACCAATCGCCAAAAACGTCTCATTCTCAACCACTGGTGTGACCGTCTCTCTATTCGTAGTCATCTTGACACCGTTGCCATAGACGCGAAGCGTTGAGTTGCTAAAAACGAACGCAACGTGCACCCAGTTCTTCAGAAGGGACGGAAACGAGCCGTTCACATCTTCATTCGCGGTTCCTTCCTTCCACACGGTACGCGCATTGAACTTCGTATCGCTCGAACTCATCTCAACTTCAAAGCCATCAGACGCGTTCCACACGCTCTTTTTTGAAAAAATGCGGTAGGAATTATTATCGGTCGCGACCAAGTCAGACACCCGCACCCAGGACGAAATCGTAAATGTGTCACCGACATTCTCCTCGTGATAGCTGGCGACATACAAGTAACTACGATAATTCCTTGCACCGTTGTTCCAATATCCCGTGACGCCACTGTCCACACTGCTCGTCGTGCGCGCATGGCCAATCGGCGCGTCAGCACCCGTGTAGCGGACATTATACTGCGTCTTGCTCTTCGGCACAGCGTCATACTTCGCACCGCACGGCGACGAGTTCGCACACGTCCCGCTCTCTTCGCCCATGTGCCACACACCAACGTAATTCGACCAGGTATTAGTCGTTTCCGAGGATTTCGGGTTCTTATCCTTCCAGTAGATTGTGAACGTCGTGTTCGTTGCAAGCGTCGGCAGCTTCACCCAGACAAGCGACTCGCCAGACGTGTCCCAAGTGTCAATCTCGTGCGCGAGCACCCGTCCATCCGCGCCCCTGAACGAGATGTCCGCACCATTCTCCGCGCAGTCAGCGTAGGAAAAGCCAGAAATCTTCGATTCCGAAATCCTCACCAACACCGGAAAGCCCTCAAGCGTCTCCGTCCCAGTATATCCCGAAACCGTCAACTCCGCCCGATACTTCGGTGCGCCCATCGCCGCATTCGACACAAAAAACAACCCCGCGCCAATCAACAGATTCGCGCAAGTCCTAATAAACATTGGCTTTTTCATAATGACTAAACCTTCTCTGACTTAAGATGCGTATATTATATCACACTCCCCCCCCCCGTCAAGGGGGAAAATGCAAAATTATAAAAAATCCCCCGCGGACATCGCCCACCTCTAACCTCTTCCGCGGCACTTTTCAAGGGGAGAAAATGGTCGCGTCCCAGGCTTTCTTTGGTTCAATCCCAGCCTTTCTTTGGTACGTTTCCAGCTTGTCTTTGGGAAAACCACGTGTGACTTTTTAAAAAACCACGCGTGGAAATTCTTAAAACCACGCGTGACTTTTTT
>CAVGIZ010000228.1:0-2537 GCA_963629255.1 Anaerovoracaceae bacterium | reverse complement strand
AAAGGAGAAAGTTTATGAATTGGAAGAAGTTTTTGGAGGCGTTGTATGGGTTCTTTGGGGCGCTTTTGGGTGCGCTTGCAGGGGCTGGATGCACGGCCTTTGGCCCGGTTGTGGGCAAGTCGGTATTCTAATAGATTCGTTTGAGGGTTCGGCGACAAACCCTCCCCGCGGCAAATTGAGCCGCGGGTTATTTTTGATCTTTGACAATTGAGCGAAAATTGCCGCGCAGTTGGGAAACAATGACAACGGGGACCTGCGGCCCCCGCGCCCCCGCGAAGGCAGTGCGGGGCTTTTGGGGCGGAAGCAGTGATGGACGCATTTAGGTGGGTTTGGTTTAGGTTGCTTACGCGTGGGAAGGCATTGGGGGCGAGGAGCTTATGCGTGGGAGAAAAAGTGCCGCGGTGGAGGACGGGATAGCGGGTGGAATGCTGTGGTTGGGGGTAGAAATTGGGGGCGTAAAAAAGTTGAAAATACCCCCTTGACGAGAGGGGGTGAAATATGGTATAATATGTGCTCAATTTCGAAAGGCTAAGAAGATTATGAAGCAGAATATTCATCCGGCTTACGGTGACGCCACGATTACGTGTGCGTGCGGGAACGTTATTCATACGCGCTCGACGAAGAAGGAGATGACGGTCAACACGTGTTCGGCTTGTCATCCGTACTTCACGGGTCAGAAGACGATGGTTGATACGGAAGGCCGTGTTGACTCGTTCAAGAAGCGTTACGCGAAGTTTGCGAAGTAAGCTCTTTTTCGCGGCGTAAGTGCCGCGGAGGAGCGACGAGATTGCGGCGTGATTGACGTCGGTCAGATTCGCGCGGTATTGAGTCGTCTAGCGGGTGTAGAAGCCGCGCTGGGCGATTCGGCTGTTTTGTCGGACGAGAAGAAGTATCGTGCGACGCTGAGGGATCATACGTTTTTGAAGAAGTTGGAGAGTGCGTTTGGTGCGTATGAGAAGGCGTTGAAGGACATTGAGGGGAATGAGTCCTTGTTGGAGGATGAGGATTTGAGGGAGGTGGCCGCGGCAGAATTGGAAGAGTTGCGCGGCGGATTGCCTGAGTTGGAGCATCGGGTGCTTGCGGCGTTGTTGCCGCCGGATCCATTGGAAGCGCGCAATGCGGTGATGGAGATTCGTGCGGGGACGGGTGGCGATGAGGCGGCGTTGTTTGCTGGGGATTTGTTTCGGATGTATTCGCGGTATTGTGAGGCGAAGGGTTGGAAGGTGCAGGTGATGCACAAGAATGAGACGAGTTTGGATGGGTACAAGGAGATTGTGTTTACGGTTGTGGGCGAGGGGGCGTATGGGCGGTTTCGGTTTGAGTCGGGTGGGCATCGCGTGCAGCGGGTGCCGGTGACGGAGGCGCAGGGGCGGATTCATACGAGCGCGGCGACGGTGGTGGTGTTTCCTGAGGCGGATGCGATGGAAGAGAGTGATTTGGAGATTCCGGAGAAGGATATTCGCATTGACCTGTTTTGTGCGGGCGGCGCGGGTGGTCAGCACGTGAACAAGACGGAGAGCGCGGTGCGGATGACGCATTTGCCGACGGGGCTTGTGGCGGTGTGTCAGGATGAGAGGAGTCAGATTCGGAACAGGGAGAAGTGTTTGGCGACGTTGAAGGCGCGGATTTTGGATTTGCGGCGGAGGGAAGAAGAAGCGAAGGTTGGGGCGAGTCGGTTGACGCTGAGGGGAAGCGGGGATCGGAGCGAGCGGATTCGGACGTATAATTTTCCGCAGAATCGGATGACGGACCATCGGATTGATTTGACGATTTATGCGCTGGATCGGATTGTGGAAGGGGAGATGGATGAGCTGCTAGATGCGCTGGGGCGCAATGATTTGGATGAGCGCATACGTTTGGCGCTAGAAAGGAAGTAAGATGTTTGCCGCGGTGAGTCATTGGGAAGTTTGGGAGATGTTTACGTGCCGGTGGTTTTGGTGCGGGATGGGCGGGTGGATTATTGCGTCCATTATTAAGATGATTATTGCCGCGTGGAAGACGCATCAGGTGGATTTTGTGTATTTGGTGTCGACGGGCGGGATGCCATCGAGCCATTCGGCGACGGTGGCGGGGCTGGCGTTTTCGATTGGATACACGGAAGGATTTGGGACGCCTTTGGCGGTGCTGGCGATGGCGTTTGCGGTGATTACGATGTTTGACGCGGCGACGGTGAGACGGGCGGCGGGCGAGCATGCGAAGGTGCTCAACGAGATTGTCAAGGATTTGAAGGAATTGAAGTTCAAGCCGAAGAAGCGTTTCAAGGAGTTGTTGGGACATACGCGTAAGGAAGTGTTGTGGGGCATGGTTGTTGGTATTATTTGGGCGACCGTGCTATGCACAATTTGGGATTGAGTGCCCCACGGCAGGTTTTTCGCGGAACATGGTATGGGTTGGCGTGGGTTGGTGTGGCTGTGTGTTAGCTGCACTTCGGTTCGGGGCAACGGTACTCCCCATTCCCTTTCGGGCGATTTCGGCGTCCATTGCACCGCTCGACGTACACGAGTACGTCTTCGGGTGCGAGTCCTGCCGAACTCGCC
>CAVGIZ010000227.1:0-2549 GCA_963629255.1 Anaerovoracaceae bacterium | reverse complement strand
CAACTTGATTTGATTGAGGAACAAGCCAAGAAGGCGCGAGGCAAAGAATAAGATAGTTGTGATTTTAGCCGTGTAGAGGTGGAGAGATGGAGAAAGATTTCTGCGGAAGGGGGTTGAGAATTGGCGTGGAATATGGTATAATATATGCCGTGAAGACGAAGAAGAAGAACGAGAATTTAGCGAATGAGACCGCGGCAAAAGTGCCGCGGTAGGGAAGGCGTGTTTTATGGCAGACGAGAAAAAAGAAAATAGGCGATGTTTGTATGGCGCAGGGATGAGGGATTTTCTTCGGTTGGACGCGTCTACAATTATTGGGATTCTTTCGACTTCATATAATGGCCCAATTGAATCGACGCAGCGAGATGCTTGGAAAGGTGAGATTGAGATTTTGCAGGGTGCGTTGAGGGTTTGGGAGAATGAGGATGCGCATGTCTTTTTTGAATATGAAATTCCGCGGCTTGGGAAGCGGATTGATGTTGTTTTGTTGTTGAAGGGGATTGTTTTTTGTCTTGAATTCAAGGTGGGTGAGAGCGATGTGCTCAAAGGGGATTTGGAGCAGGTTTTGGATTATGCTTTGGACTTGAAGAACTTTCATCAGTTCAGCGCGGATCGTCCGATTGTGCCGATTTTGATACCGACGAAATGTGCCGCGGAGAAGTTGAGTTTGGAGTGTCGAGCATTTAGTGATTTTGTTTTCAAGCCAGCGATTGTGAATGGTGAGAAGTTGCGTGAAACGATTGACACGTATGTGGGGAAGTTTGCGGTGGGGTACGAGGAGGAGCGTTGGGGTGAGCGGTGGTTGATTAGTCCGTATTCACCGACGCCGACGATTATTGAGGCAGCGCGGCGGTTGTATGAGAATCATAGTGTTGAGGACATTACGCGGCATGAGGCGGATAAAGTTTCGACGGATCAAACGATTGCGTATTTGCAGGATGTGATTGCGTTTTGTAAGCGGGTGCACAAGAAGGCGATTTGTTTTGTGACGGGAGTGCCGGGAGCGGGGAAGACTTTGGTAGGGCTTGATATTGCCGCGAAGCAACGTAATGACAATGAAGATTGCCGCGAGAATCAGGCGGTATATCTTTCGGGGAATGGTCCGCTTGTGGCGGTATTGAAAGAGGCGCTTGCGCGGGATATGCGGGATAAAAAGGCAATCACGATTACGGATGCGCGGCAAGGGATTGATCGGACGATTCAGATTGTTCATCGGTATCGGGATAACATGCTCAAGAAGATTGTGAATCCTGTTCGTGATGGGCGGCTTGAGATTGACGAGAAGTTGGCGGTTGAGGATGGCGAGGCTGGGTATGGCGAAGTTGAGCATGTTGTTATTTTTGATGAAGCGCAGAGAGCTTGGACACATAAGAGGCTTGCAAATTATTTGAAGCGCGGTGGAACGTATGGGAATAAACTCAAGGTTCCAAACTTCCCTGTGTCAGAGGCGAACTTTTTGATTTGGTCGGTTGATCAGCGTAAGGATTGGGCGGTGATTATTTGTTTGGTTGGTGGTGGACAGGAGATCAATACGGGCGAGGCGGGGATTAGCGAGTGGATTGATGCGATCAACACGAGTTTCTCTAAATGGAAGGTTTATATTTCGCCACAGTTGACCGCGGCAGAATATGCGGAAGGGAAAGTGCAAGAGCTGCTGAAAGCAAATCCAAATGTTGAGGTTGAGTATTCGGAGTCGTTGTATTTGGCGGTGAGTTTGCGGTCGTTTCGAGCGGAGCGGTTGTCTGATTTTGTGCATGCGCTTCTTGCGTTGGAGGGGAACGCCGCCGCGCTTTATCAGAATGTTGTGAAGAAGGAGAATGGGCGGTCAAGATATCCGATTTATTTGACGCGAGATATCAACAAGGCGCGGGCGTGGTTGAAAGAAATGGCGCGCGGCAATTCGCGGACGGGGGTTCTTGTTTCGAAGGTGGCGGCACGCTTCAAGCCGCAAGCCATCAATGTTTTGGCGCAAGGTGATGAGTATGCTGTGCATTGGTTTTTGGAGGATAAGAGCGATGTGAGGTCGTCAAATTTCTTGGAAGAAGCGGCGACAGAAATTCAGGTGCAGGGCTTGGAGCTTGATTACACGTGTGTTTTGTGGGATGCGGATTTTCGCTATGAAGATGGTGTGTGGGGCTATTACAGATTCAATGGCAAGACGGCGTGGTCGGTTGAAAGGAATGAGGAAGCGAAGAAGTATATGTTGAATGCGTATCGTGTTTTGTTGACGCGTGCGCGGCAAGGGATGGTGATTTGTGTGCCTGAGGGCAATTCAAAGATGAATGCAGAGGGCTTTCCTGAAGATCCGACGCGGTTGCCTAAGTTTTATGATGGTACGTATGAGTATTTGAAGGGGCTGGGGATTCAGGAGCTTTGAGTTTTCTATTTGCTCGATAAGAATCAAGATGAGTGAAGGGTTGATATTAGAGAGGTTGCGTGAGATACAGGCGAATGAGTTTTATGAGCGCCTTCAGAAAGGGCTTTATGCCATTGCTGAGTAAATAGGATTTCTATATATATGACGTAGGCCGCGTGGGTTCGTCCCTGCGGTC
>CAVGIZ010000226.1:0-2568 GCA_963629255.1 Anaerovoracaceae bacterium | reverse complement strand
AATGCAAATAACTCAGCAGAGGACTCATGACTTATTGGCGGCATATCAGTTTGACGGACAAAATTTAAAATCTCCTCCCGCAATCTCGTCAGTTCCTGCCCATGGCGTTGAGCTTTGAGTTGGCATTGAATTTCAAACCACCGCCGCGCCACAAGCTTATTCTTCGATAAGCCATAATACCAATAGTAAAACTTGACAGCATCCCCCTGATGTCCAAACTTTTCAAGCGCAATACCAAATTCACCAATCGGAACAATCCTCTCACGCTGTTCAATGGTGAATGGCGCATTCCGCCAACGCAAATTGAGCTTTCTCAATTGTTGACGCAACTTCTCAATCGTCCGTCCTTCTGGGCGCGAATCCCTCATGACCGCCACGCGCGCAAGCACCCGCACCCAAAACCAAACATCCTCTTCCTTTTCAAACTGCGAAAGCACACCCTGCGCAATTTCCTCGGCCGATTGCGTCCGCAAATGCAAAACCGAAGCCGCCTCTAAAATCTTCTCCTTCCATGTCTTGTCCGTTTCCAACCCAGCCAAATTGCGCAAATACGATTGTTCATTGATGCTAGCCATCACATCAACGCTTTCCGCTGTGCGCTTGTCCACAATAAACGCCGCGGCAATCGCATACCGCCAAGAATTCTCCGTCAAGTCAACACGGTCTTTATTCTCAAGGTAAAGCTTAATCGTGTCGTTACAAGTTTCCTTGTCGTCCGCACTGAAGAATGCAAGGCTTTCCGGATAGGACGTCGTCGAGAACATCGTCCGCAAATATTTTGCACCCTTCGAGACGCCCGCAAACTCATAAAACCGCCGCGCCTTTTGCGCTTCACCCTTCTCAAGCATAGCCTCAGCATACTTCTCAGAGGACTTGCAAACCCCGCTTTCAACAAGCTCAAGAATCAAATCCATCGTCTCTGGCGCAAGCTTCCCCTTCTTAGATATCGCCAATTCAACAAGTGTGGTAATGGCCAAAACCCACTTCTCGCTCTGAAAGCCCTCAGCCCCTTCCGCGCGAATCTTTTTAGCCAAATCTTCCATCACCCCAGAAGCCGCCTCCGCCTTCCCATTGGCAAGCGCACGCGCCACACAATACTTTATATCAACCCGCAAATTCGGATCCTGCGCCGAAAGCCGCTCCATCGCCTCCCAACCCTTCTTCGTGCCACATTCCCACCAACAATCCCCCGCGCGCTTAAAGTCCCGCACATCCGTAAACTTCCGCGCGGCACTTCCATACTCCTTATTGAAAAGCAAAGCCATCGCCTGGCACTCAATAACCTTATTGTTCTTGTCCTTGCATTGCTGATAATATCGCGCCGCATAATTCATCATCGCGACATCTTGCTCCGCAAGCCCCGTCTTCTCAAAACGCTCCGCCAATTCTGCAGGATTGTACTCAAAATTAGAATCCAAATGTTCCGACGTCCCTTCCTCCAATGGCTCAATATGCTCATCCCACGAATCCGAATGCGGCACCACTTGCTGAAACTTCTTCAATTCTGTCCACGACTCCACAAACTTCCAAAGCTTCTTCTTCCCTGCTGCCGTATCAACTATATAAAGTTGTGAACGCGGCCGACTCACCGCCACATAAAGCCGATTCAAAAAATACTCATACGGCAAAAACTTCGCTCGCTCCGCGGCAGTTGCCTTCTCATTCATATCAAGCAACTTATCATCCTGCAAGGACTCACCAAACCCATAGGCAATCACACACGGAAACTCCAAACCCTTAGCTCGCACCGCACTAAATACAGGCGGCCGCGTCGTCCCACTGTGCTCATCTATTTGCACATACTTCCTCAGCACCTTGTCCTCACGAATAAATTTAAACTCTTCATTCGCATGACACGGCACAATAACATGTACGCCCCCACGCACCACCATCTCTTTCCAAAAATTCTCATCCTCAGCCGGAAAATACGAAATCGGCCGCGACACATCTGCCTTCCATTCATGCTGCGGCTTCAAATTCGAAATCTGAAACTTCGCCCCGCGCAACATCTGTACACTATTCCCAAACCGAACAATGTTCGATATCGAACGATAATTGTTCTGCAGATCCTTAAACGAAAAATAATCCTTATTCTTTCGCTCCGCAACTGGACAAATACCAAAAATAAACTTCTCAGTAAACGCCGCCTTAACCGCATCCCAACGAAAACCCGTCGGATTCAACGTCTGATACGGATCGCCCGCAAACACAAATGGCAACGACCCCAACTCATGCGGATAAATCGAACGCTCCGAATAAACACTCATCCGCAAAAACGACTCAAGCTCAATATGCGTAAAGTCCTGCGCCTCATCACAAAAAATCCCAAGAAACCCCTCGTTCCCATGCGGCAAATAATCCTTCTCCAACACATAACGAACAAGATCCTGATCATCCCAATACGCCTCCCCAGCTTCGCGATCCGTCTGCCACTTGTACCAAGCTTCCCAAACCTTTTTATAAATCCGTTCATACACGTCCAAAGATACACTTTGCTGGTTCTTAGGAATGTTCTGATAATCATCCAACTCAAGAAAATCTTCCGCCGCCATCCCCTTAATATACGTG
>CAVGIZ010000225.1:0-2588 GCA_963629255.1 Anaerovoracaceae bacterium | reverse complement strand
ATTCTTCTTCGTTGATAATCGTTTGATATTTGATTGTCTGAAAAGACATCGCCTCTTTTAGCCGTCCGTTTTCTTCAAGGCGAATTGTTTTTAGTGCAAGTCCTGCTTTTTCAAACTCTGAAATCTTTTGTTCTTTTACACCCAAAATTGCGCGACAAACTGAATATGAAATTGCCTTGGGGCTAGACGAAACTTTAGTACCAAGTTTTTGGGAAATCTTTGCAACGGACAACCCGATAAAGGGTTTGAATTTGCGTAGCACCAGTTGCTCAAATGTTTCGCCACGCTTGTATTCCTTGACCGACTTTACAATTCGTCCAACATTCCGTATTTGAGTTTTCTTCTTGATGATGTTCCCAACCGTTCGAGGTGTCATACGCACGCCTGAACACATTTCAGGATTCGACAGTGATTCAATAATCACTTGATTCAGATAGGACGACTTGATTGAGTAGGCGCGTTGATCTGCAAGAATGTTGCTACCTTTTTGCTTCTTCTTATTGGCGCCGCCTTTTGTGCCTTTTATACAGGCGGATAAGTAAAGTGTATCACCTTCGGAAATTTCGTGCGCACGTCCATGGACGATTTTATTATGAATCACATTCCAATCGTCCATAAAAATCTTCAAATCTTCTTCAGGAATTTTCCATAAACGAATAATACGAAAGATTAAGTCCAGCTGACTGACACCTTGCCTGTAAAGATAGAACATCAATAGCAAGAGCGCATTCTTTCGCATAAAACTGCTCGTCTCGAATGTTGCATCATACTCTTCAATGTAATTGATGATATTGAGAACAAGCCGTTCCTTCGATACCATACTTCCATCGCTCACCGTCTTGAGTGGTGTGCACTTGAGTTCAAGCCCCGCGTCACTAAAATCTGCCTCGCTTTTGGAATTTGGCGCATATTGAAAATGATAGTATTCCACACATTGCCCGAGCGAGCCTTTACCTGAGCCAATGGTCGCTTGTGGATAAAGGTCGTGAAGCGATTTGCCAAGCAAGAGCCGAGCATACGCCAGGATGCTGTCAGATGAAGTTTTGTCGTATGGTAATTTCTTTTCTAGCATTACATCAACTCCTTCAAAACTAGGCCTATTCGTTCAACAATTCCCGTCACGAGTGCATTTCCCATCAGGAATGCGCGCCGTCCATCTGAAGCATTTGCTGTGTGATTATCTGGGAACATATTCAGTCGTTCAAGCTCAAGCGGCATCAAGCGGCGATAGCGCCCACTTGGCGTAAGAATTACATGCTTAAATCGTGAAGGCGCCGAGCCGCCTTCGCCTGTAATGATTGTCCGAGATGGTTTATCAAGCGCGTCAGGAAATGCCATTGCGCCTTCCGTATAGTGATAGGTAAACCCTTCAGGCGTTGTGCGCGTTTCAGACTTTGAACCCTTCAAATATCTCCATTCTTTCAACTCTTCTTCGCGAATGAAAAACTCTTCTGGAACTTCGTTCTCGTCTACCAACAAGTCGCCAAGAGTCAGCCGCACTCCGTTATAAACAGGTGTGACACGCCGTGTCCACACATGACGTTCATACATAAAGCCCGTATCACAAAAAGGGCTCGCCTTGCCCGCGCCTTGATTGAAATTCTTCGTTACCTCTGCAAGCGTTCCCTTGATTTCAAATTCAGAAAGCATGCCGTCTTCATCCGCAACGGCGTTGAATGCCTTTGCCATCACACCATCGCCCAAAAGCCAATCGTCTATGCGGCCAATTGCACCTTTTGCATGATGTGCAAGCGGCGTTCCATCGTGGTAAGCTACGATGTATGTCCGACGCCGACGTTGTGGCATCCCATAATCAGCCGCATTGACAACGCGCCATTCAACCAAATAACCTAAGTCGGAAAGTGATGCAAGGATAATTGCAAAATCACGCCCACGTTGAGAAGCTGGTGACTTCAATAAGCGGTCGACATTCTCAAGAAAAAGATAAGGCGGCGGATTTTTTGAATCTTTCAAGATGCGGTGAATCTGCCACCACAAAACGCCTTTCTTCCCCGCAATCCCGCCCGAATTTTTGAGCGTTGTTGCGACCGAATAATCTTGACATGGGAACCCGCCAACAAGTAAATCAGCCTCTGGAATTTGCGTAACAGGCACCGTTGAAATATCATAGTTTGAATGTCCCGCTTCACCAAATCGTGCCTGATAAACAATGGACGCATCTTGACGCTTTGTCGCGGGTTCCCATTGATTGTTCCAGATTGTTTTATATCGCGTTGATGCACGCTCCAAGCCAATACGAAAACCGCCCACACCCGCAAAAAGCTCAACAACACGAATTGGGGTAGCATTCGCCTCGTCTGCAAAAACACGCAAATCCGCCGCAGCTTCACGACTATACTCAGCTATCGGCGCACAAACCTGTTGTTCGTGTTGCTGAATGCGTGCGACATTCTCACGGGCCACTTCTTCGGCCATTACAGGCAAATCCCAAAATTTCATCTGCGTAGCCGCTTCGCACACTTGCAAGGACTGCCGCGGGATGGATAGCACAATTGATGGCACTAACTTGGCTAAGTCAGGGTCGGTGCGGGCGGGCGATTCCAAGTAGGCTTTCAACTGTTTGCGCA
>CAVGIZ010000224.1:0-2608 GCA_963629255.1 Anaerovoracaceae bacterium | reverse complement strand
CGTGTTTTATGGGCTTTGCCATCGATGCCACCTTTCTCGACCGTAACGATCAAGTTGTAAAGGTGGTGAAGAACATTCGCCCATGGCGTTTATTTATCTGGGGCGGATGGCGCGCGGCAAAAGTTCTTGAAACGCCAGCTGGGGGCTTGTATTGAGCGCAGAAATATGGTATAATATAAGCCGTATGGAGATAGAAGGAGATGCAGAAGATGTTTAGGATATGCGCAAAGATGAGCCCACTTCCCGCGGGGGGGGGGGGGGATTATTGCTCAATCGAAATTACGCGCGAGCGGGCGCGGCAGTCTTTACAGAAGGCGACAGGGTGTAAGGATGCAGATTTTCGTGAGGGACAATGGGAAGCGATAGATGGTATTTTACACAATCGTCGACAGCTTGTCGTGCAGCGGACAGGTTGGGGAAAGAGTATGATTTATTTTCTCGCGGCGAAATTTTTGCGCGAGCAGAAGAGGGGGATGACATTGTTGATTTCGCCGCTTTTGGCATTAATGCGCAATCAGGTTAAGGCTGCGAAGCGAGTTGGAATTAGATGTGCGACCATCAATTCGGCAAACTTTAGTATGTGGAAAGATATTGAGGCTCAAGTTGAAAGAGATAAGGTTGACTTGTTGCTCGTTTCTCCTGAACGATTACGCGCTGATAGGTTTAGGGAGAATATTATTAAAAAGTCTCGCATTGGGTTATTGGTTATTGATGAGGCGCATTGTATATCGGATTGGGGCCATGACTTTAGACCCGACTATCGAGAGATTTCAAGATTGCTTAAGTATTTGCCGTAAAATGTTCCCCTTCTTGCGACGACGGCAACGGCAACTAGTCGTGTGATTGAAGATGTCCAATCACAGTTGGGTGATGGGGTTGAAGTTTCGCGTGGAAGTCTTGTTCGGAAAAGTTTGTTTCTTCAGAACATTTGTTTGGAATCGCTTGAGAAGAAACTTGCATGGCTTGCACAAGAGTTGACTTCGGGAAAATTGAAAGATGGATCTGGAATTATTTATACTCATACGAAGCGAGATGCGAAGATTGTGTCGCATTGGTTATTATCGAAGGGGATAACTGCGTTTGAATATTCAAGTTCTTGTTATGATAAGGAGTTTGTAGAGAATAAGAAGTGTTTTCCTCCTTCGTTTCGTGAAGAATTAGAAGCACTGCCTGGGTGGAAGGATTTTAATAAGCGAAATGATTTATATCGCGAGTTTCTTGAGAGGTTGCTTCTTGAAAATCGTATTCGGGTACTTGTTGCGACGTCGGCTTTGAGTATGGGTTTTGACAAACCTGACCTCAAGTTTGTTATTCATTATCAGCGGCCTAAATCTGTCATAGATTATTACCAACAAGTTGGGCGTGCGGGGAGAGCGATTGAGAATGCGTATGGTGTTCTTTTGAGTTCGGATGATGATGATGAGGTTGTGGATTACTTTATTCGAACGGCTTTTCCTTCGGAAGAAAAGGTAAATGCGGTTCTTGCGTGTATTAGGGAGGGGGGCAGTACGGTGAGTCGGCTTCTTGGGAAGTGCAATATTAGTCGGAAAAATATGGATATGATTTTGAAGTTTCTGATGGTTGAAGAATCGCAACCTATTGTCAAGGTGGATTCGAATTATTGTGCAGGGCAGAGTCTTAATGGATACAAATTTCCGAAGGAGATGATTAGCCACATAACGCAAGTCCGGGAAAATGAAAAGCAAGTGATGAAAGACTATGTTGGGACGTCTGATTGTTTGATGCATTTTCTTTGTAAAGAATTGGAGAGTCCTATGAACGAGGTAAAGTGTGGACATTGTGCAAGTTGTTGTCCAGACCTAGCTTTATCAACTAATGTTGATGCGAAATTTGCGGAGGAAGCTACTAAGTTTTTGATAGGAAAGCCCGTTCGGATTTTTTCAAAAAAAGAAATAAAAGATGGAAACTACAGGACGGAGGAAGGGCGTGCGCTTTCATATTATGGCATTGGAAGATGGGGAAGACTTGTTTCCAAAGGGAAATATCCACCGACGCCGCAATTGCCTCGGTTTGATGACCAGTTGGTTGAGGCGTGTGCTAAGATGATTGAGAAGTGGAAGCAAAGAAAACAACCTAAATGGATTGTGCCAGTTCCATCGCGGCGGAATAATGAACTTGTGGGGAATTTTGCAGAACGTTTAGCCAAACGTTTGAAGCTCCCGTGTTTTCGAGGACTTGAAAAGATTAAAGATACAGAACCGCAAAAGACAATGGCAAATAGAGAGTATCAGCAAAACAATGTAAAAGGGGTGTTTGCGGTTAATGGGAAGGTGCCAGTTGGGGGATGTTTTCTTGTTGATGATATGGTGGATTCGGGTTGGACACTTGCGTATGCAGGTGTAGCCTTGATGAAGGTTGGTGCGGAGTTTGTTATTCCAATTGCGCTTGCGGATTCATCAAATAAAATTGATTAACATCTATGAAGAGGAGAACATAACATGGATTCTGAGATTTCACTTGATACACAGGCGGTGTTGCTACTCCGCGGCAAATTTGATAGTCGAGAGAGGGAATTGACGGCAGGGCAGTATCGTGTTTTTGCCGCGGCATTGAATACGCTTGGAAAACGTCCAGCTGACTTGTTAGG
>CAVGIZ010000223.1:0-2619 GCA_963629255.1 Anaerovoracaceae bacterium | reverse complement strand
TATATTATATCATATTTCAGATGAAATATGTTCCATGAAATTATACTTGCATCCCCCTTCTTGCTCCTAAAAACCCCGCGTGCCCTTGTCCTGTGCCAAAAGCGTAAGCTTTTGGTAAACCTCCAAACATCCTAATGCCTGCTCCCCGCGAAGCAAGCGGAGGCGTGAACCGAAGCCTTTTGTTAAGCTCGAAGTTAAACATCAACTTCCTCACTGAATCCGAATCACCATGCCGCCCGCCGCGTCCGCACAAAACACCCACGATGAAGCCGGCAGCCCACTCGAAAGTGCCGCGGCATCCGCCGTCGTCAAACCATACGGATGCCCCGCGCCAAACGTCGCCTCCGGGAACTTGTCCCAGTACTTCTGCCGCGTCTCCGCTTCAAGCCCACTCCACGGCGTCACATACGTCTCATTACGCACAAAATCCTTCCACTCGCGCCCATTCAAAATAAACCGCATCCGATACGTCGTCGTCCCAAACACCGCGCCTCCCCCATCAAATGGATTCGCCTCAATCGTCACCGTCAACGAATTCGTCCCGCCAATATTCGCAAACGCAGAATCAATCGCATTCGTCAAGCCCGCACCAATCACCAATTCCATCGGCTGACCCAACGACTTCCCCACCCCCGCAAACGCATACGGCGGAACTTGCCGCACGCCAGGCCCCAACTCAATCTTCGGACCCAGCATTGAGCAATAGGCAAACGCATACGAATCCACCGGCTCTCGATTTGGACGCGTCCAACCCTTGACAAACACCGTTTCCACAACCTGCCCCTCACCATCCGTCGCAAACCCCACACGCAAATTCCCCGTAGCCTTCGTCTGACTCTCAAACGCACAAAGCCCAATCGTCGTCAACGTCGTTGGCAAAGAAAGCCCCTGCAACGTGACCCCACTGAACGCCCGATTCCCAATCCCCACAATCGTGCCGCCACCCTTAATCGGCTTCGTCAAATCCAAAACCCCATTCGCCTTCTCCTTCGTCGGCGTCCCAACCGTAATCGCCGCGGCTTCACCAGACGCATTGAATTCCCATTGCCCATCAGACAGAATCCCATCTTCATACAAGAAGAACGGCGCTTCAAATTCAGGCGTAATATTCTTAATCGAATCCATCGTCACCGTAATCGTCTTGGACATCTTGTCCGCCTCGGCCACATCGCCCGACCACCCCAAAAACGTCACGCCCTCCTTCTCCTGCACCGTCAGCGTCACATTCGCCCCACTCTTATACACTTCCTCTTCGCTAATCTCCGGACTCACCGTCACCTCCCCAAACGCCGCGTTCGGCTTCGTCACATTCAACACATACCCATCCAAAACCGTCCCATCACTCACAAGATACGTCCGCGGCAATCCATTGTTCACCGCAATCGAAATCCCAACCGGCTCCACCGCATCATCCCCATATTTCGTTTTATACGTCGACTTGTCACTGTCCGAACATTCCGCCCACGGCAAAACCTTCGTCGTGTCCGTCACATACGCCGCCCACTTCACATTGTTCCCAGGATAAATAAACCGACACTGCAACGCTTTCCAACTCCCAAACGGATTCTCCGTCGTCGAATACTCAAACCACCCCGACCACGTAATCTCACGAACTTTCGTCAAATACGTAAACAAGGACGATGTAATTTCCACCGTCTTCTTCGACTTGAAAATAACATTCGTCATCGCCCCTCCTCCCCACACTGCAACTGTACCCGACACATTCGTCACATTCTCTCCAAACTCAATCCATTTCGCACTCGATGGCGAACCCAAAGCCCCACTCGGTATAATCTCCACTCCAGGGCCAATCCGAATCCACGGCACCTTCTTGCAATTATTAAATGCGTAATTCCCCATCGTCACCTTCTTGGGCGTGCCATCCGCATTCTTTCCAAAACCAATTTCAACACCATTCGTCATCGTCGATTTCCAAAAACAATACCCACCCAACGTGGTCACACTTTCTGGCACGCACGGTTCAATAAGTGTCGCGGAAGTTGGCAACCCATTCTCAATTGTCTCAAGCGTGCTCGGCAAATGAACATACTCTAGTTTGCTACAATTTGCGAACGTGGAACCTCCCAGCGTCTTCAAACCCTCCGGAAGACAAATGCGACTCAAACTTGAACACCCAGAAAACGTCCATGTCTTAAAATCAAATGTAATCGGTTCCGCCCACACAACATTCGTCAGCGCCGTCCAATTCCCAAATAAATAATGATCAATACTCGTCACATGCTCCGGAAAATAAAATGTCTGACACGCCGTATTTCCCCCATTCATCCGAGCCATATACGTAATCTTCGGCGCCCCTTCCGGAAGTGCCGCGTCGCGCAAGTCAATCTCCGTCGCCGTCCCAGCCGTCGTCATACTAAGACTCCCATTCGCATTCAGCGTAAACACCTGGGGCGTCACGCCTTCATCCACAATCTGCGTCAGCGTCGTACCTTCATACGTCCACTTCGCACCATCCCCGTTCGCGGCAAAAATAACCCCCGCGCCAATTCCAAGAATTGCGCAAACCCTAATAAACATTGGCTTTTTCATAATGACTAGACCTTTCTTGACTTAAGATATGTGTATTATATCATACTCCCCCCCCCCCCCCGTCAAGGG
>CAVGIZ010000222.1:0-2650 GCA_963629255.1 Anaerovoracaceae bacterium | reverse complement strand
CCAACCTCCCCGCCGAGAAGATTCGCCTCCTCCAGCTCGCCGACAACAAGATCGCTGAGATGTCAGGATGGAACTTCCCTGAGCTGGAGAAGACACTTGACGAGTTGCAAGATGCACTTGCCGACACAATCCCCGACATAAAGCTTGATGATTTTGGATTTGCAAGCATCTTGAAAACTGGCGATGTTGACGATTTGTTCTTGCCTGAAAACCAGAAGCCTCGCAGGGAAGACGACAACGGCGGCAATGACGCAGATGATGAAATCTCCAATATACCCGAATCTTTCGTCTGTCCGCACTGTGGCAAGACCATCCTTCGTTCGGAGATTGCGTCATGACAGAGGTTGTCTGCATGAATCGTTTTGCGGGTGTCCACGCCTGGTTGGGATGCCCAAAGGGCTTTCCTCATGAATATCTCTCGTCGCCCCATCGCCATGATTTTGTAGTGGAGACGCGATTCTGCGTCACGGACGACGACCGGCAGATAGAGTTCTTGGATATGCAGGACAAGATCGCCGAATATGTCGCCGCCACATTCCCGCGTCATGATGGCACGGGCGTGTTTGAGTTTGGCAATCTGTCATGTGAGATGCTGGCTCGCCGCATTGTCAATCATTTCCACGCCTTGTCGTGCGAAGTGCGCGAAGATGGTTTTGGCGGGGCGAGATTCATTCGCGAGGAGGTGTGATGTTTGGACGAAACCTGAAGGTGCATTTCGCGGGCGCAGAACAGTTCGCAGGGTTCGAGGCCGCGCTCTATGCGGGAGTGCGGTATCAACTGTTTACCGTCTTTCCTTTTATCAGCGACAAGTTCGGAATCAAAGGCTTTCCGACACTCGGCGTCAAGACGCAGGAAGATAAATTGCGGATTCTGAAAGAGAATATTGCGTATGAGAAGCATACCATCATGGATTCGGGGCTTTTCACGCTGATGTTCGGCGCTCACGCAGGCAAGCGCGACCGACGGTTCATTGAAAGATGGACGCACGAACTGGCGAACTTTGTGAATGCGAATGGAATCAAAGCGACTTGTGTCGAGGTTGACGCGCAGAAGGTTCTCGGCGTAGACGAGGCGTGGGAGATGCGGCGCATCTTGCGCAAGGAATTGCCAAATAATCGCATCATCAATGTGTTTCATCTTGAAGATGGAGCGAAAGGACTTGATCGCCTGATTGAATGGAGTGACTATATTGCCGTTTCCGTCCCTGAATTGCGACTTGCCTATGGCCTTGGCAAGGCGCACGAGGAGGCCACGATTCGTTTCGCCAATTACATTAAAAACCGTAAGCCCAGCATCGACATCCATCTGCTTGGATGCACATCCAAGCGACTTCTTCGAGAATGTCGCTTCTGCACAAGTTCCGATTCGACGAGCTGGAACTGCTGTAATCGGTATTTTCAGTTAGAGATCCCCGGTGGCAAGAAGCATACCGACCTCATCAAGAATGAAAAGCTTGAAGGGATGTCTCGGGCGTTGGCCGAGCGGTTTAGGCGGCGGGGAATCACGATACCAAGCGAGAGGTATTTTGCGGTGTTAGCCCTTCAATGCGCTTTCCTTCTTCGCATCTACACGGAATGCGCAGGAGACCAGATGTAGTTGACTAAATCAGATTGTTATGGAGGAAAAACAATGAAATCAACAAACCCTATCGTTAACACCGCGATCAAAAGATTCGCTACGAACGCAAAAGGCAACATTGACTATTCTCAGTTCAAGCCCGAAAGCAAATGGGATGTCCTCGACGACCTTGATACGATTGCCAATTATCCCGGCGCGATTGATGACATGAAACGAATCAAACCCTATGCCAAGAAGTTTGGTGTAATGGGCGAGTTCAATAAGGTGTGCCGCGAGTTGAATTTCAAACTGTAGGCGGTCGCTTGCCCGCCGACCAGAGAAGATAATCCAGTTTCTTCTCGCTTGTCAGGGCTTTTGCATATTCAGGCAAGAAATTGTCGAACGCGGCGATCTCTTGCCTGATGTTTTTTGTGGCGAGTAGCCTTGCAAACTCGCTACGAAGTTTCGTGTAAAGTTCTATTGCTTGCGCCTCGCGAAAATCTCTGCTCCCGTGCGCCGTGATATCTGCAAGGCCGAGTGCATTTTTAACTTGCGCATCCCATATCGGCATTCTTGGATTTATCGTCGCAAGCATCTTACTGGAGAATGAAAGTTCGACACCGCCCCGGGATATTGAATCAACCGCCTTCAGAATGCACTCAAAGTCGTTCTCGCGGCGGCGACCGAAATCAGACATGATGGCAAAATATGATTCAAGCCACGTCGCCGAACGTCGCAATCTGTAGAAGCCTGTATAAAGACGTCGAAATGTCGCATCTTCGCATCCATCTCCATTTTTGAATAGAGACATGATTTTGCAATACCGATCAATCCCTGAACGAATCACCACAGACGATAAGACGAAAGAGCGCATCGTAATTTCAGTCGCATTCATAGGCGGGCGTTTTTAGAAGTAGAATGGTTAGTGAATATTCAAAGTCTCTTTTACAATCGGAACGATTTTAGATAGGCCATTGGCAAGCCAAGCATAGGCCTCTTTGATACTGGCGTCTTTAGATTTCATGACATCACATTCAGGACCGAAATATCTAAATAGGGGCTGTTTGACATCTTCCCCTTTGATCATAGGCGT
>CAVGIZ010000221.1:0-2655 GCA_963629255.1 Anaerovoracaceae bacterium | reverse complement strand
CAAGAAAAGTAACATTCCAATGAAATCGATCGTCAGAAACCGGGTAATTCGCCATATACGATTGGCGGACTTTATTCCTTGACAATAATGGCCGATAAAGCATGTCGACCAATTGCTTGCGCTTTTGCCAATTTTCTTCGGCTTCCCAAGTCACACGAAAGTTATAAAACCCAATGGCCTCATAAAGCATATGCACGCGATCTTTCAATTCGCGCTCTGGACGTTTGCTTGTTGCCGGGGCACCATCAAGAAGATTCTGTATTGAATCGCGTTGCTTTCGAATAATTTCTGCTGCCCACTTTTGACTATTTGTGGTGGGGTTCAGTTTGTTTACAACTGACGACAACTCTTTGAAAATCTTTTCACATTCACCCCATTCAGTAGCAGGGCAAGCAAATGGCGTTTGATCTCCATTGTCACAGGCAAAAACGATTTCATGGTCAATATGTGTTCGCAAAAGAGCCTGCTCAATAGCACCGATTCCACTAAAGACTGTAGCTAGCCGAAACTTTTTGCCATCATTAGAGGAAAGAGCTTTGGCTACAGCGGGCATTAGCACATCAATGAAATCTGTCTGGAAACTTCCTTCGCACACTTGCAAAGACTGCCGCGGGATGGATAGCACAATTGATGGCACAAACTTTGCCAAGTCAGGGTCGGTGCGGGCGGGCGATTCCAAGTAGGCTTTCAACTGTTTGCGCACTTTCGGCGCAGTCGCAAAATCTGCCGTGCGAATAATCACATGGTCGGCTTCCGTCGGCGGCATATCCTTGAATGTGTATTTGAACTCCGTCTTGAAAAGGAGGTAGGCTTTGCCATGCGCTTTCCCTTTCGCGGGGTAGCCATAGTCCTTGACCAACTCATCGCGCGTCTTGATGCCGACAAATTCTGCCTTGTATGTCTTTTGTTCAGAAGTGCCGCGGAAAAGCCACAATTCATTGATGTGCGCAGCATCTTTTTCTTGAATGGAATCTGCCGCGGACAAGGGGTAGCAATACCAACCCCGCCATGCAGTCAGCTGGTCTTTTTTATAGGTACCAATCAAGATGACGCGCGGCACTTTTGCCGCGGCCTCATTCGCTAAATTCTCGTTCGTCTTCTTCGTCTTCACGCCACATATTATACCATATTTCCGCCCAACTCTCAACCCCCCTCTTCAAAAATCGTTCTCCATCTCTCCATCTCTACACGGCTAAAATCACAATTATCTTATTCTTTGCCTCGCGCCTTCTTGGCTTGTTCCTCAATCAAATCAAGTTGCTGGTCAAAGTCACTCTTATATTCAAGCTCTTGGCGCACGCGGAATTTCTCATATTCACTCACCGCCTTCGCTTCGGCAATCTCCGCTGAAATCTCGCTTGCACGCGTCAAAAGCTCATCGCCCGACGCCACAATCACAAGATCAAGCTGCTTTGCCCACGCCGCCATCGTCATCGGAATATGCCGCTGCGCTTGCCGAAGAGCCAAGTCTAGATACGCATTGACAATCAGCGAAAGCGATTGCAACTCGTGTTCGGTCAAATAATTCTTGGCAATCGTCACATCCGATTTAAGAATACGCCCATTCGGCGATTTGGCCCATGTGGTCAGCCCCATATTATCCTTCCCTGCATCCGCACGCGTCCAAATCAATTCCGCGGCAGTTTGCCCATGCACCGCATAATGAAGCTTATTCTGCACCTTAGCAAAAAAGACGCGCGTCTCCTCGGCATTCTTATCGTAATCCATCGCCGTCGCATAAATGTCCGTAATCTTTTGATAGAAACGCCGCTCACTCATACGAATAGCCTGAATCTCTTCTATGAGCCGCTCAAAATAATCTTCTCCCAAAAACTTCCCATTCTCAAGCCGCTCCCGATCCAACACATATCCCCGAATCGCAAAATCGCGCAACACCCGCGTTGCCCAACGCCGAAACTCGGTCGCACGTTGTGAATTCACGCGATATCCAACAGCAATAATCGCCTCAAGACTATAATACTCCAACTGCCGCGTCACCTCTCGCGCACCTTCCTTTTGAACTGTTGCATATTTTGCAACAGTTGCCTTCTCGTTCAACTCCTTGTCCGAATAAATATTCCCTAAATGCCGCGAAACGACCGATTTGTCAACACTAAACAACTCCGCAATCCCATTCAAGGTCAACCACACCATCTCATCTTGAAACCGAACCGAAATCGTAGACGCCCCAGCCGCTTTTGCAAAAATGAGGAACTCCGCCGTCGAATTACGAATCGGCAAATTCTCGCCATCTTGAGGTTTCTTCTGCTTCATTTGATGCTCTCGCTTTCGTCTTTTGTCCTCTCCGCTTAAGAATCCTTCTCAGCAAGAGAATGGTGCATATTATACCATATTTCCACCCAACTCTCAAGCCCAATCCTCAAAAATCTTTCCCCACCCCCGCGGCACTTTCCAAACTTCCAAACCTTCCATACCTTCCAAACCTGTCTTTATGTTCTACACGGCTAAAATATGCCGCGCCTGAAAAAAAACCTTTTGCCCCTTTACACCCCCGAATACCCCCTTTTTAAACCACGCCCCACGCGGCAGAAATTCCTCCACATTTTATAAAGTGTGGAGGACTAAAAACACCAAAACCATCACCGCGCCCAATAAAACAAGGCCAATCCTCCTCCACATTTTGCGAAATGTGGA
>CAVGIZ010000220.1:0-2744 GCA_963629255.1 Anaerovoracaceae bacterium | reverse complement strand
TTTATTGGGGTTGGCGCATGGTCAATCCACATTTCATGAAAAGTGGATTGGGTGGCGCGGGAGATTTGGTTGGGTGAGGTGGATTTTAGTGGGGTTGAAAGCGCGGCGGAAATATGGTATAATATGCGCATCTTTAAGTCAGAGAAGGTTTAGTCATTATGAAAAAGTCAATGTTTACGAGGATTTGCGCGAATCTGTTGATTGGCGCAGGGGTTGTTTTTGGCGCGGCAGTTTTTGCTGAGGAGCCGAAAGAGTATGTTATTGATGCGACGAATTTTGTTGTGAATGTGCGAGGGGAAGATGGGACGTTCAAGGTGAAGAGGTCGATTGTGAAAAGTGCCGCGGGGGATGTGCTGGAGTTGGAGTTTCCGTGGGCGAAGGGGAAGAGCGTGCAGGTGAAGGTTCGTTTTACGCAAGATAAGGCTGGGCTTGATATGCTCAATGAGTATCCGACGATTGACTATACGGTGACGCAGACGCAGAAGGGGAAGCCGTGGGCGATTTATGCGAATGTGGATTGTGATGGGTATTCGAATTGGATGCAGGAGAAAGGGATTGGGGTTGAGACGAATTTGACGAGTGTGTATGTATCGCGGGTACGGCGGGAGCTTGGGCATACGCCGTCGTGGACGAGTTGGATTAGTGTGCGGGCGATGAAGGAGTTGACGATTAATTACGCGGCAGATACGTGGGAGGACCAGAAGGCGGTTCAGAAGATTACGATTTCTGCGTTTAGGTTTACGAATGAGGATTCGTGGGCGGGGACGGAGCGGGATAGGCGGTATCGGGCGTGGCTCGAGTTTGCGGATAGTTATGAGCCTGATTTTTCGGATTCGTCGAAGTATTTGGAGCCGCCTGTGGAGGGGAGGCTGGAGAGGCCGCTCGAGCTTGTGAAGGGCGGGGTTGCGAAGGGTGAGATTGTGGTGTATCCGGATACGTATCGGTCGATTGAATTGGCGGCGCGGGAGTTGCAATATTGGGTGAAGGAGATGACGGGTGCGGAGTTGCCGATTGTGACGAATGAGGCGAGTGGAAATGCCGCGGTGCGGGTGCATTTGAATAGTCCTGAGGCGATGAAGAAATATGCCGCGGATGTGGACTGGTTGAAGGCTGGGAAGGATGTGGATGGGTATTTTGTGCATACGCAGGGGAATGACATTTATATTGGGTGTGCGGTTGGGAGTGATGTGACGGCGGAGAATGCGGAGGCGCGGGGGTTGCCGCGGGATGCGTGTGCGGTTGGGGTGTTTCGTGGGGTTGTGGCGATATTGGAGAATAATTCGACGATTATTTTTGCGTGCAATGATCCGAAGAATGGGACGGTGTATGATAAGTCGCCTGACTTTGTGGTGAGATGGGGCGAGGGGCGGGACCGGCCGGCGACGTGTGGGCGTGGGTGGTTGCGTGGGACGGAGTATGATAATGTGCGGGATATTGGGATTTTGTCGCATGACATGTGGCGAGCGCGGAATAAGACGAATGTGCGGATGCCGCATCGGTTGTCTGGGCATGGGGCGATGTCGGGTGAGGAGATTGAGTTTTTTCCGAACACGGATGCGTATCGTGCGTGGGATGGGAAGAGGCGTGTGCCGTTTGGGTATTACAATGCGCAGGTTTGTTTGAGTGCGCCGGATGCGCTTGATTGGGCGATTTCGAATGCGGTGCGCAAGATTGAGATGTGCAAGAGGCTGAATTATCCGGTCACGTCGATTGGGTTTTGGAATGAGGACAATTGGTTGGTGTGCGTGTGTGATAAGTGCACGGCGCCGATTACGTTGGAGGATGGAAGGGTTTTGACGTCGAACAAGCAGACGTCGAAGGGCGGGATGGCGAATGAGGAGAAGGAGTATCGTTCGACGCAATACATGCTGTTTGTGAACAAGTTGGCGGATGCGGTCGCGGCGAAGTATCCGGGCGTGAAGACGGAGATTTTGGCGTACTTCTTTCAGTTCCCTGCGCCGAAGTGCAAGGTGTCGCCGAATGTGGCGTGGATATATGCGCCGTATCATCAGAGGGCGAGTTATATGGTGCCGTTGTATCATCCGTTGGGGAATTGGGCGAATCGCAATATGGAGGCGTTTTTGGCGGCGGGCGGCGAGATGCGGCTGTATGATTATCATGCGTTTGCGTACATTGGGGTGACGCGTCAGGCGGTGATGGCGGAGGCTGCCGCGGAGGACTTTCGGTACATGACGGACAAGGGCGGGAAGTTGTTGGGGTCGGAGATGTGTTATTTGGACAAGGTGGACCCGGTTGCGGCGATGTTTGGTTGGCTTTATACGCAGGTCGCGTGGCATGCGGATTTGAAGGAAGTTTCGGATTTGCGGAAGTATTTTATTCGCCGAGTGTTTCGTGAGGGTGCGCCGGCGGTGGAGAAGTATGTGCTGACGACTTTGCGCAACACGCTCCGCGCGAAGCGGCCGGGCGAGGAGGATGTTCCGAAGGGCGACAAGGCGAAGGCGTTGTTTGAGCCGTATTTGGATAAGATTACGAATCCGACGGCGAAGATGTATTACAAGTTGATGATGGAGAAGGCCATCAAGGGGCAGTAGGCGCGGAGCGCCGCAAGCGCGACAGATTGATTAGGGACTGATTTTGGGCTTGGGCTCGCTAGTGGGCTTGGCTTGTGTAACGTGCACTTCGGTTCGGGGCAACGGTACTCCCCATTCCTATGCGGGCGATTTCGGCGTCCTTCGCACCACTTGGCGTACACGAGTACGCCGGCGGGTGCGAGTCCTGCCGAA
>CAVGIZ010000219.1:0-2749 GCA_963629255.1 Anaerovoracaceae bacterium | reverse complement strand
CAAGCTGAAGTGGTAACACAGGCGACGAAGTCGCCGCAAGCGCGGACGGGTGGGAAGGGATTGGATGAGTATTGGTTATGGGTTTTGCCGCGCGGTCTCGTTCCGAATGCGCCAGAGGTTGCAAGGGACGAGCGACAAGGAAAGGCGCATGAGGAACAAATGCGACAGGCTCATCGATGCGGGGGATTATGATTTTTTGTTGGAAAAAGGCCTTGAGTACACGTTTGGGAGGGAGCCTGTGAATACGAATGTGATTTACACGGCGGTGGATGATGTGCCGAATCAAGCAGTATCTAATTCGGCGTTGAGGTTGGCTTCTTCTTGCTTACGTGGGAAATGTCTCTTGATAACACTGAACATGAAGTAAGGAGTACAAATGAATAAAAGAGATAAGTTTATAATATGTGCTTGCGGATTTTTGGCTTCGCTAAATCTGGCTGGGGCGAATAAGCCTTTGCCAACAATTATTGAGATTGAAAATCTTTCATCTCCCACGAATCCTCCAAAAGTTCTCTTGGAAAATGTTTATCCACTTTTGACCAATCTAAACTATTACACCTCTTCATATCCTACAACAGAGGTCAACCCAATCTATTATCATTTGATGACAAACATTTTGAGTCGAGTCGCCGAAACTAATATCTCGTGTGAAACAGAATTCAAAACAAGGTCGTCACTTTTTGAATGGGTCGCCGTGTTCTCCTATATGGAAACCGATTCGGCTGCGGTTCTTTATTGCGCAGACTATATTGGGAATCTAACATCCATCACTACAAATGCTTATCAAAGCGAGATGATCGTTGCCAACAAGGCAGATTACGCGCTAGATCCAGAGCATGGCAAGCGAAAGAAACCAGGACTATTTGTGTATGGAAAAAACTTTGGCCCCAATCGTAAGCAATTTGAGAAAAAGTGGAACCCTATTTTACTCTACAACTCTGCATTGAAGAATCATCGAAAGAATGTAATACAAGTTTTTGAACGCGTAGTACTTCGTTTCGAGGAGGCCTCAGGGAACGAAGCATTTGAAGCCATCAAACCGCAAATTGTTCAACGCGCAAAGTTGACTCCAGAAGAAGCAAATGAAGTCTTCCTTCGAACGCAAGAGGAGTAGCCATGCGTAGGTTTTGCATTGTAGTTGGTTTACTTTTCACAATCACATGCGCATTTGCCGCGGATGTGCATGATGCTGAGCGCTTGCCCTCAGAGCAAGAAATTATTCGAATTTCTTCACCCACCAATTCTCCCACGATTTTGCGATCTGAGCTCTACCCGTTTGTAACAAACTTATGTCTGAACGCGTCATCTTGCCCAGTTGCAGATGTAGAGCGTGCAGAGTTTCTAATTATGACAAATGTGCTCCTTCGCGTGGCTGAAACTAATTTTGTTTGCGATGCCGAATTTGCAGTAAGGTCAGACCTTTTCGAATGGATTGTCGCTTTCAATTCCATACGAGAGAATCCTTCCGCATTGCTCTTTTGTTCAGATTACATCGGAACCTTGTCACAAGTTTCGACAAATTCGTATGTGGCTGAATTAATCAACTCGGTTGAAGCAGACATAGCGCTTGACCCCAAATATGGCGAAAGGAGAATCGGCTTAGTCGGACGAGGATGGAATAAAAATTGGGGTCCCAATCGAAAGCAGTTTGAACAAAAATGGCGCCCTATTTTACGTTACAATTTTGAGATAAAGAATCATCGTGAAAAGGTGTTGCGTATTTTCAAAAGTGCCCTTGATCGACTTGTCCATGATCATGGACAAGAATGCGGTGAAGCCATCAAATCGCAAATCATTCAACGTGCAAAGTTGACTCCAGAAGAAGCAAATGAACTCTTCCAACCAACTCAACAGGAGTAACCCATGCGTAGATTTCTGCTTATAGCAGTTTTTCTTCTTGCGATTCTGTATGCATTCGCTACGGATGAATATAAGATTGCTTGTTTGCCCACCGACCAAGAACTTGATTGCTTGCTTCCCGCGACAAACACGGCTGGCGTATTGATGATAAACGCTTATCCAATTTTAACGAATCTGTATTATAATTCATCACTTTATCCATCCTCTGAAGTCTCTCGTGTGAGGTATCATTTGATGACAAACATTTTGAGTTGTACAATTTCGACGAATGGTACAAATGAAAGTGAAACACATGCGCATGCCTCACTCTTTGAGTGGATTTCAGTATTCCCCTATATGGAAACCGATTCGGGCGCATTGATTTATTGCGCAGACTATATTGCCAAACTTTGCAATGCGCAAACTTCAACGAACACTTTACATGCAGAAATGATGGCTTCTTTTGAAGCCGATATAAAACTCGATCCGAAATATGGAAAGAGAAGGCCTGGAATAATTTCGGGCGGGTGGAATTCAAACTGGGGCCCCAATAGGCGACAATTTGAGCATAAAAGAAGAGTGATTTTAAGATCAAACCGTTACTTGCAAGAGCTACGTAAAAAAATAATAGCCAATTTCAAAATAGTTCTAACAAGGTTTCAAGAAGTCTCAGTCTCTGAAGCATTTGAAGTCATCAAACCGCAAATTATTCAACGCGCGAAGTTGACGACCGAAGAAGCAAGTGAACTCTTTCCACCAACTCAACAGGAATAACCTATGCGTCTAGCATCTCTTGCTATCATACTCTTCCTAACATCGCCAACCTTTGCCATTACCAAGGTCAAGGTGCCGACATTGCCACAAAGTGAATGGGCCGATACAGAAGTCATAACAAATGTCGCTATCAATC
>CAVGIZ010000218.1:0-2767 GCA_963629255.1 Anaerovoracaceae bacterium | reverse complement strand
CCCCCTTGTCCTGTGCCAAAAGCGCCAGCTTTTGGTCTATTCAATCACAATCGCCACCGAACCCACCTTCTTAATGGTGGCAATCCCATAGCCAATACCATCCACAACAAACCCAGTCACCGTAACCGTTGTCGCTTTCGGCCGCCCATTCTTGTCAACATACGCCTTGAACGACCCCTTGAAGGTCCCATCCTTCGCCTTGAACGTCAGCTTCAACCCCGATGGATTCTCCCCAAGCTTCGACTCATCAATCCAATCATACTTCCGATTGTAAACAACCTTCCCCGCCTTCGGCAACACCCACTTCGTCCCCTTCACCGTAACATCAATCCCATCGGGCAAATATTCCTCGTACGTATCATCTCCCAACAACTCAGAAAATTCCGCGGTATCCATCCAAAACGCCGCGCCCCTATCAAGCGCATACGACTTCTTCGCCCCATCATTAATCTCCACCTCAACATCATACCCATCATATGTCCCCATAAACGAAGTGACATTTCCACCAAACCAAGTACCCCCATTTCCATTATAAAGGCTAAGCTTATGCCCATTTCTCGTCTCCATCGTAAACCCAGCATACCCATAATCTACGCAGAAATTATACTCACCCTTCAGCGACACCTTCTTCTCACCCAATACTTGCACCGTCGCCGTAAACTTCGATGTCGTGCAGCCTGTCCTCCTATTCTCCTTTGCCTTAGCCGTCTTGATTTGAATCGTCCCCACATATTGATCCCCATTCATGACATAACCACTGAATGTCCGCGCCTTGGAAAATAACGTCCACGAATCAGTAGAATCGTCATCGCTTCCGCCACCGCCGCCAGAACTCGAGCGAACAACCATCGTGCGCGTCACTTGCTTGATGGTCGCCCCTCCCTTATATTTCGTCGCATAGAAAGTAACTTTATATGTCCCTGCCTTCTTCGCCGCGCCAGAAATCGTATCCATTCCAAGCGCACATACTCCACCCTCAAAACAGTAATAATCGTTATCAAATTTCAACCCAGACGGCAATCCTGAAATACGATCAACGTTGTACGACCCCCCAACATCAATACTGACCTCTTCACCTGCCGTCAAATAAAACACCGACGACGAATCAAACGGTTTCCAATTCATGTACTCGCGAGAAACACTCCAGTGCGCATAAAGCGTAATGCGCCCCGTAACCGCTGAGGATGAAAATATATACGAGCCACCAGAAGACGACGTGTACCATCCCTCAAACTCATACCCACTACGCGTCGGCGTAGGCAACGTCCCATACGACGACCCAACCGTATAAGTCCGCGAAGACGTCGACACCTTTCCACCATTCGCATTGAACGTAACCGTGCATGTCGTCTGTGTGTTTCCACCGCTACCGCCACCATCTCCACCACTGCCGCTACGAACACGAAACTCAACGCTCGAAACATAACACCCAGCCGTCGACATCAAACTCTTCACGCGGCTCTTTTCCGATTCACTATCCACATACACAACCGAAAGCGCCGAACATCCACCAAACGCCTCCGTCCCAATCGATGTCACGCTGGACGGAATCGTAATACTCGTAAGCGAATCGCATTCATAAAAAGCCTTCTTACCAATTGAAGTCACTTTATCTGGCACAGTCAATGTCTTCAACTTCGAACACCAGGCAAATTCAACATCACCAATGCAAGTCAACGTTTTCGGAAGTGTAATCGCCGAAAGTTCCGAACACCCCATAAATGTGCTTCCATTCAACTTTTGCAGACTTGAAGGAAGTGTAACCGAGGTCAGTTTTGTACAGTTCCAGAATCCGAATTTGCCTATCGTATCAACCGAGTCAGGAACAACCACTTTCGTCAGCTTCTGACACCTGGCGAAACAACTTTCTCCTATTGTCTTCACCATACTGGGTATCGTTATACTCGTTAAATTCGTACAATTGTCAAACACACAAGTTCCAAGAGAAGTCAATGAAGAAGGAAGTGAAATCGAAGTTAATGAATAGCAATAATAAAACACACCATTACCCAACTTCGTAACCCCATTTGGAATTGAAATAGACCTCAAGGACAAACACTGGTTGAACGCATAATCCCCAATGCTGGTCACAGTCGATGGAATAGAAATCGTCTCTACTGTATCACTAGAACCAATTCCTTTAACACCGACAACACTATACCCATTAATCGTACTTGGAATCGAAAGATAAGTTGGTTTTGTCGTAGCGCTTGAGTTCCAACGAGTCACAGTAGCCTCACCACCTGAAACCTCATACTGCCACGTAATATTGCCAACCTTGTAAAACTCAGTACTGGCAAGGCAACTCACCGCCCCCAAAATAACTGCCGCGCCCATCGCCGCGACCTTCATCCAAATACACTTCATTATAATAATCTCCTTCTTTTATTGGACTCGATTCCATCCAGCCCTATGCCGAAAGAACCTCATCCACCTTAGATGCCGTATATTATACCATTTTTTTTTGTCCGCCGTCAAGGGGGAAAATGTTAAATTATAAAAAAGCCCCCAACCGCCCACCAAAACGCCATCCATTGCACCTCCCTCTCCTTCCATTTCAAGCCCCTCGACCCCCTTCCGCCATTTCCGAACCCAACCCTTCCCCTTCAAAACCGCCGCGCCCCGACTAAATTTTTCTCCCGCCCCTAGAAAAATTTCGCCACACCCCGATGAAATTTTCGCCGCACCCCTACAAAAAAAATCTTCTCGCCCCTGTCTCAAAACTGCCGCGGCATTCCCTCTAGTGTTGATGGCTGAGCTGTGCTCA
>CAVGIZ010000217.1:0-2786 GCA_963629255.1 Anaerovoracaceae bacterium | reverse complement strand
TTTGAGCAGAAATTGAAATGGACCAGTATTTGACAGATGGGGTCGGGGAAATCCCGATCCACCTTTTTTGATGTGGACCATTATTATAACAGATTGCGCCGCGGCAGTTTTCAAAAATACCCCCTTTACTTTTCTCCGAAAATTTGAGATAATATACGCCGTCTAGCATCTGCCGCGACAAGCCCTTCCACCCTCAAACGCTCTAACATTTGCAGTACTGCAAAGTGATCGTTATTGGAAACCTGAGAAATTTCTGTGGAGCGATCCTGGGCAAGATACGCACTAGGCGTACCTTCTCTTGTATTCTCCACTAGGCTTCTCAGGGCCTCCAATAGGATGCAAGAGAAGGTCCTTTATTTCTACCTGTCATCCAAACGACATGGCGCAGCCAAAGGAAAGATGACATGACATTCGATTCTATTTCGTTCCTCGCATTCCTGTCCATTACTTGGTCGGGCTATTGGCTCCTACACAAAAACTGCCGCGCCCAAAACGCCCTCCTCCTCCTCGCAAGCTACATCTTCTACGCCTGTTGGGACGCCCGCTTCTGTCTCCTCCTCGCACTCTGCTCCCTCATCAGTTTTGCCGCGGGCCTCAAGATTCCCTCCGCCCAAAAACTGCCGCGCCGCCTTTATCTCCTCACCTCCATCACCCTCCTCATTTCCATCCTCGCCCTCTTCAAGTACTATAACTTCTTCCTCGCCTCAACCATCTCCCTCCTCCACACCCTCGGCTTCAACGCCCACCTCCCTCTTCTCAAACTCATCCTCCCCATCGGACTCTCCTTCTACACCTTCCAATCCATCGCCTACATCCTTGATGTTTCCCGCGGCACAATCCAACCCTGCCGCAACGCCCTCGCCTTCTTCACCTACATGAGCTTCTTCCCACAACTCATGGCTGGCCCCATCGCCCGCGCCTCCGAACAACTCCCACAATTCCTCCAACCGCGGCACTTCACCTATGACCAAGGTGTCGATGCCTGTCGCCAATTTCTCTGGGGACTCTTCAAAAAAAAACAATCGCCGACAGCTGTGCCATTGCCGCCACCCAAACACTCGATGGCACAACCTCCCCCAAAGGCATCTTCATCTTCGCGGGCCTCATCATCTACACCCTCCAAATCTATTGCGACTTCTCAGGCTATTCCGACATGGCCCTCGGCATCGGCAAACTCTTTGGCATCCGCCTCCCACGCAACTTCGCCTTCCCCTACTTCGCCACCAACATCGCCGACTTCTGGCGCCGCTGGCACATGTCCCTCATGCGCTGGTTCAAGGACTACCTCTACATCCCTCTCGGCGGTAGCCGTGTCGGAAAACTACGTCACATCCGCAACGTCTTCATCGTCTTTCTCATCAGCGGCCTCTGGCATGGCGCAGCTTGGACCTTTATCCTTTGGGGACTCTTCCACGCCTGTTGTTTTCTGCCGCGCTTCTTCCTCCCAAAGAAAACCACCTCCAAGCCCGCGGCACTTTTCTCCTGGGCTCTCACTATGCTTGCCGTCATGTTCGGCTGGCTCATCTTCCGCGCCCCTAACCTCACAACCCTCTCCACTTGGCTCGCAAGCTTCACCCACTTCGGCACACCACACGACCTCGCCCACACTGGCATCGCAACCGCCATCCTCCCAGGCCTCCTCGTCATCGCCGCCGAATGGTTCACACGCCAAAAAGAACACGCCCTCCAATCCTTACGCCTCCCAATCATCCTTCGCTGGACTCTCTACTTCGCCCTCATCATCCTCACACTTTATTGGATGCCACCCTCCTCGGGCGACTTCATCTACGGTCAATTCTAAAAGGAAATCCCCATGCATAAGTTCCTCAAAAAACTCTCCCTCTTCCTCGCCACCTTCCTCCTCCTCGCGGCACTTTTCTTCCTTGTCCTCACACCCCTCTACCCAATCGACCTCGGCTCGTTCCCAGTCCTCACAGAAAGACTCAACAAACTCAAATCGCGCGACACTTCACGCCCTACCATCGCTCTCATCGGCGGCTCCAACCTTTATTATGGCATCGAAGATTCCCTCCTCCAAAATGCTTTCTCCAATCAATTCCAAATCATCAACCTCGGCTTCCACGCGGGCATCGGACTCGGCAATATGCTCGAAGATTATACCACCACACTCAAGCCCGGCAACATCATTTGCATCGCAGCCGAATATGATCACTTCTGCGGCGAAGGTTGGAACGGAGGCGTCGGCGCACTTTCTTACACCTTGGATTATCGCCACGTCCCAATCTATCACCTCCTCTTCCGCAAGTATTCATCCATCCCACGCCGCGGCTGGAGTTCATACTTCAAAGCCAAAGTCCTTACCTTGCTCGGACAAAAGTATTCCGCCGGCATAGGCTTAAAAGCCCTGAATAAAGTCCCTTCCACTTACCAGCCCCATTACGCCTCACGCCCCATCAAGAAAACTGCCGCGCTCATCCCCAACGAAACAGCCTTCGCCTACTTCGAAAAGTTCCTCACCGACATGAACAAGCGCGGCATCAAAGTCATCCTTTCAGCCCCCGCCTACGACGCTCGCCACTACGCCCTCCACCGCGAAGAAATTGCCGCGCTCTATCAACGCATCCAATCCCTCGGCGTCAAACAAATCTCAAACCCCGACGACTACGCCTTCCCCCTCGAACAAATGTACGACACAGAATATCATCTCAACGCCATCGGCCGCACCAACCGCACCCTCCGCCTCATCCACGACCTCCACCAAAGCCTCTAATTGGTCACCTCCCCCAGTAAAGATGATTCGATTCCAGCCTTTCTTTGGTACGATT
>CAVGIZ010000216.1:0-2894 GCA_963629255.1 Anaerovoracaceae bacterium | reverse complement strand
GCCGCCCCCGTATGGTTGGTCGCAAAATCCACAACCCACGTTGCATCCCCACCCGTCGTGAAGACGAGCCCCGACGCCTCCGCATCAAGCGCCTCCGCAAGCGTCCATTCACGCGCTTCCCACTGCGCCGTCAGCGTCACATCCGCACTTCCAAACACATACAATGCCCCCGCCGCATAAACGGCCGCGCCATCCGACCAACCCACAAAGCGCTTCGTCGTTCCGCCTAGCGCCGAAACATCTGGCAAAAGAACCGCCGCGCCCGCAATGTTCGTAACTGCCGCGGGAGCCGTCCCCTCAACTCCGCCCAAATCAAACGAAACCACAATCTGGCTCGGTTCCCACACAAGCGCATCCACCCACGCCGCATTCTCATACAGCGTTTCATCCTCATCATAATCATCGCGCACAAACGTCCACGCAAGCGTATGCTCACCCGCCCCTGTAATCGCATGCGTCAACTTCGCCCAATCCTTCACGCCCGCCATCTGCGCCACCATCGTCCCATCCACCGCAAACGCCACATAATCAAAATACGTCCCTTCCTCATCGCTCGGCTCGCACGACACCTTCCACTGGAATGAAATCTGCCCTTCCCCAACCACGCTCGCCGTCAACGTCGTCTCACGCTTCTTACCTTCCTCGGCCGCACCAATCGCCCCGCTCCGCATCGACCCATCCCCATCGGTCGTCACGTCAAGATCCCTCTCCCACGGCACCTCACCCGCATCCGCAAACGTCACACCCTTCGGCATCCCCAAATAATCACTCGCCGTCCACGTACGCTCCGTCCAAATCGCATAAAGCGTAATAACCGCCGCGTCCTCATACGTCAAATCACTCACCGCGTCCTCATCCTCAAAAACAATCGCGCCCTCAGGCTCCATCGCCCATCCCGCAAAGTCATAATCTACCCGCTTGAATGTCGACCGCGGCAGTTCTTCCATCCCATCCCCCACCGTCCGCTTGCTAGAGGCCATCTCGCCCAACCCACCATTCGCATCAAATTCAATCGTATACGAATGGAACGTCCAATGCGCATAGAACGTATGGTCCCCCGTCAAAACAACGCGTGTCGTCGGCCGCACTTCAGCCCCCGCCTTAACCTCAGACCACCATCCCGCAAATGTCGCCCCCACACGCGTCGGCTCAATCTCAGGCAAGCGATACGTCGTGTCAGTCACTTCTTCCAAATTCGTGATTGCAGGCTCTCCCCCTTGCGCATCAAACGTCACCGTCATCTTCTTCGGCTCCCACGTCTTAATACCATTGGACGCATCACTCGGCCACGTCTCAGGAAGCGCCTTCGACGTCGCAATCCCATCCCAACCACACGAACCATCCGTCACATACGTCACAAGATCGGACTGGACCCCCTCATACGCAAGCGCGGCAACCGTCGGCGCATTGCCCAAGAACTGCACGCTCTTCAAAGATGTGCACCCACTAAAGACCCGCGCGCCCACATTCGTCACGCTCGCCGGAATCACAACCGACGCGAGCGACGTGCAATTTGTAAATGTATCATCCGGCAAACTCGTAAGCCCATCCGGCAATGCGACGCGCGTCAGCCCACTACACCCACGGAAAAGCCCCGTCCCAATCTCTGTAATACCCGCCGGAATGCCAACCTCCGTCAGCCCCGAACACCCCTCGTAGAATCCATCCACCAAATGCGTCGTCCCAGCCGTCACATTCACTTCTAGCAACCCATCGCAATTGTAGAATACATCCTTCACACGGCACACATCCCCCGGCATCGTCACACGCCGCACAGAACACCACCCAAACGCACAATATCCAATCGAAGTTACCCCCCTTGGAATATCAACATCTGTCAGGGCATACAATAACGAAAATGCAAAATCACCAATTGACTGAAGCCCTTCTGGAAAAGTAATTTTAGAAATACGTCCACAATCACTGAACGCTTTCCTTCCAATCGTCTGAAGCCCATCAGGGAATGTAATCTCCGTCAGACCCGAACAATAATAAAATGCATAATCCTCAATCGTCTGAAGCCCATCAGGGAATGTAATCTCTGTCAGACCCGAGCAACCCGAAAGGGCCCACGCACCAATATTCGTCACCGCTTCTGGAATCTCAATACTCGTGAGCGAACTGCAGTCATGCAAAAAGTCTCTACAGAGCATCGTCGTATTCGTTGTAATTGTTACAGATGTCAATTTCGAATAAGCAGAGGAGAACACGCTCTTGAGCGAACAAACTCCACCTGGAATCGTCACAGATCGAATAGCCGCACAATTCGTAAATGCATTTTCTCCCAATTCCTCAAGCCCTTCAGGAAGAACAATCTCTTCCAAAAGCGACAAGCCATCAAACGCATTTTCTCCAATCGTTCTCAATTCATCAGGAAATTCAATTTCGGCAATCCCTGAACACCCCGCAAATGCCCGTGCCCCAATATTCGTCACCGCGGCAGAAATGTCAACCTTCTTCAATGCGCCGCAATTCTCAAATGCGCACTCGGGAATGTTAGCAACTGTACTTGGCACCGCAATACCTTCAAGTGCCACGCACCCCGCAAAGACATTGGAGACCATCAGCGTCTCACCTTCCGAAATCGAAATAGCCGTCAAATTGGAATAAGCCGCAGGGAAGAGTTCCGAAATCGGCATCAAATGCGTCGACATCGTCACACCCGTCAAATTCTTGCAATTCCAAAACGCATTCTCTCCAATGTTCGTCACACTCGTAGGAAGAGAGATTGAAATCATACGCCACGAATTGGAAAATGCCGCATCCCCAATATCTTCAACGCCATCCAAAAACGCAACTTTCCCAAGACTCGTCGTATTCGCAAACGCGGCACTTCCAACACGTCGCAAAGTCGAAGGCAACGAAACATCCTTCACATACGTGCAATCTTGAAA
>CAVGIZ010000215.1:0-2895 GCA_963629255.1 Anaerovoracaceae bacterium | reverse complement strand
CATGCCGCGTTTGCGCGAAATGGGTGGCAAAGGGGGTCGAGGGGGAGATGGAGGGCTCCTCGAGTCCTCCGTTTCCCCCTCGCTCGCACCTTATGTCCATCCAAATCGCACCATACGCATGACGCAAAGTCTTCGCTAAATCGCACGACAAAAAGTTATCAATCTTCGACTGCACAAGCCCGTCCCACAATGCCAAACAAACTGCCGCGATCTCCTCCAAATCCACATCGCTCTTCACTCGCCCTGCCACAATATCATTCTTCAACGCGCGAATAAATGCATACTTCGGACTAAACCGCTCATTCGTCAGCAAATCCTCCCGCACACTCTTCATCGACGCATCCTCCCACTTGATCTGACACTTCATCAACTTGAAGAACGCCGTCCCACGCGCCTCCCTCGTCACCTGCTCCGCATTCTGTATCATCATCTCACAAACTGCCGGAAACGTCAATTCCCCCTCCGGCATCAACCCTTCCAATTGCCTCCGAAACTTCTGAAGCGCAATCTCCACCAACGCCACCAAAAGCTTCTCCTTCGACTCAAAATGCCAGTAAACAGCCCCCTTCGTCAACTTCAACCGCGCGGCAATATCCGTGAATGTCGTGTGCTCATACCCCTTCTTGGCAAACAACGTCAACGCGCTTGCGAGTATACGCACGCGTGTCTTCTGAGCTTCTTCTTGACTCTTCCTTGCCATAACGGGCGCATATTATAACATACCTTCGGGTATGTATGCAAGTGCTTTTTTAAACTTTCGTTCATAACTGCACAAAACACCCGCTCCGCGGCACTTTTTTGAATACCCTCTAACCAAAAAACTGCCGCGTACCAGCTCCAAATCTGCCGCGCAACTCCCCCTCGCCCTGTGCCAAATCCGCTCTTCTTTGGTCTTCTCCCCCACCCCTTCAGCTCCTTTCCCCAACAACGTTAGCCAAAAGTATCATACTTTTTTAAAAAAGTATGATACTTTTCCCGAAAAAGTATGATACTTTTCCCCAAAAAGTATGATACTTTAAGCTAATGTTACTGGCTGAAACACCTGACGTTAGCCAGAGAAAGACCTGACTTCTCCCCTTCCCCCACCAAAACTGCACCCGCGTCGCGCTTATTTGATAACAAGCTTGAACTTCGGGTCCTCGGCCTTGCGCTCAGCCTCAAACTTCAAAAGCACCTCCGTCGGAACAGCATTCGTCCGAATCTCAAGCTTCTGCAACTTCTTGCAAGCTCCAAGCGCATCAAAATTTTCAACCTTGTCCGTCGGAAGTTCAACCTCCTTCAACTTCGGACAATTCTTGACGAACGCGAGGTCGACGCTCAACGGCATATTCCACGCCTTGAAGCGCTTCAAATTTGCCGCGGTCGCGAGCGGAGAATAATCCGTAATCTTTTCGCGGAAGAGTTCAAGCGTTTCGATTTTGGGCGTCTCCTTGACCCATTCGAGCGTATTGAGCGATGTCATGCCGCCATGGAAAGTCGTCACTTGCTTGAGCGCGCCGAGGCTCATCCATTTGTCAGCAGGGACTTCGGCCGCATAGAAGTAGAGCGTTTTGAGTCCCTTCATATTTGCAAGCGGCGCGAAGTCTTGGACCTTGGCCGCATAGAGGTTAATCTTCGCGACTTTCGTCAGACTCGCAAGCGGCGCGAAGTCCTTGAGGGTGGAATACTTGAGCGTAAGCGTGCGGAGTTTTGCGCACTGGCCGACAGGCGTCAAGTCATCCACTTTAGAAAAGTCAAGGTTGAGCGCGTTGAGGAGTGGAAGCTTTTCGATGCCCGTATAGGACTGACCATCGGGCATATATTCAAGACTGAGGCGCGTCAGTTTTTTGAGCGGCTCGAGGAAGGTCAAGTCGGATGTGGTGAGGTTGATCTTCGAGAGTTTGAGGACCGTAAGCTCGGTCAAGTTCTTGAGTGGCGTCGGGTCGATTTTATCGGTCGGCTTATCACATTCGATAGAAAGGTCCTTGAGCTTACTGAGCTTACCAATGGCGTCGAAAGACGTAAGACCCATCGCACGAAAAATGTAGAGGCGCGTGGCATCCGGGTAATCGGCGCAGGCTTTAGCGAGTTCGGCGGCGTCGGCATTGCGCACGTTGAGAGTGCCGTTACTGTATTTGACCGAGCTCTTGGGCGCGGCAAAAGTGGACAGGATGAGTGCCGCGGAAAGTGCCACGGTCAGCGTGAAAGATTTGAGTTCTTTCATTTGAGTTCTCCTTTAGTTGTGAGAGGTAAATTGAGTTCGTCTTGGATACGGAGAATGTAGTAAAGCGCGAAGTCTTGATCATTCGCCCACGGGTCAAAATATTCGCCGCGGCGGGCGGGCGCGAGGGGCTTACCCTCCGGGTCCGTCATCGTGATGGAATAAGGATGCAAGTAGGCGCAGGAGGCCGTGCCATCCGTAAAGAAAAGACAGAGCAGATTGCGCAAGATTGTACGCGCCTTCGCAAAAAGTGCCGCGTCGTGCGTGTTCCTGGCGTGCAAGGCAAGGGCGTAGGCGGAAAGGCAACTCCAATAATGAAGCGTGTCGCCATACTGCGCGCGCTTGCCAAACCAATAGCCGTCCCAATGACGAATGGGCAAGCTGTTCAATTTGTGATCGGGCTGCTCACCATTGAAGCGCAGAAGGATTCGCGCATGTTCGCGCGCGGCATTGAGTACAGCGGGGTTCTTCTCAAGGAGCGCGTAGGAAGCCGAAAGAATGGAAAGCGCAGGCGTGACAATCGTTTGTTCAAAACGGACTTCATGCGGTGGATACAAGATGCCATTCGCGCGAATGGTGTCAACGTGCTTCTTGAAGAGCGCGGCAAGTTCATCAGCCGTTTCACCCTGGCCCGCATCGCGAATCTCCTTGATCGCGTCGGAGAAGATACTGCCATTCGGATAGAAGCGCGCGCC
>CAVGIZ010000214.1:0-2922 GCA_963629255.1 Anaerovoracaceae bacterium | reverse complement strand
AGATGTGGAAAGAAAAAACTTTCCCGAAATGGACCTTTCTATTTGACAGACTGGGTATGCATCCCTCAAATTCTCGCCACAGGCACCGCCTTGTCACGAATCCATCACAACGCCCCGCCCCGAACAAAGAAACGCGCTGTAGCCCCTCCACATGACCGCTATTGCAATCTAAAGATGAACCCGTTTGGTTCTATGCGGAGTGTCGCGCGTTCATTCGTAGAATCCAATCCGCGGCGAATAACCGCAAGGCGATTCCATGTGCGGTCAAAAAGTTCAACAGGCATATCTGCCGCGGTGAGTTCCAGAAGGTTGCGCCCATCCTCAGTGAATGTGAGCATGCTAGGCTGGTCGTTTTTATTGACGCGCAAGGCGCAATCGAGCGTATGGTGACCGCTATCCGCGGCAATTGTTCGCGTCCAGCCTGTTGGTTCATAGCGAATAAACCAAGCACCACAATCCCAGCCAAGAGTTGTGGTCCATTCACTTGGTGTCAGCTCGCCATCGGCGTTTGTGTCTTTCCCAAGGGCGATGAGAACGTTGTTGCTTGGACTTGCATCCATTTCAAGTCGCCAAGAGAATGTGCGAGAGTTTGAAAGATTGATAGCGACATTGGTCATGACTTCGGTATCTGCCCATTCACTTTGTGGCAATGTGGATACCTTGACCTTGGTGAATGCAAAGGCTGGGCATGCAAAGAAGCAGAAGGCTATTATTGCGGCAGTCTTCATTCGTTCTCATCCTCTTGCGGATTGTCAATATTCTCCCATTCCCATTTACGTTTTCCGGACAACACATCGTCAACCCATTTAACTTGATTCGTCTGATTGCCCTGTGAATAAATCTCACGTGCCATCACCCACAGATTGCTAATTCCTGGTACTGAATAATTGAGCATGAAATAGTTATTCATTGGAGTGCTGGCACCGCTCATATACCAAAACAATTCATCTTGTTTATTTGTAGTCATGCTAAAGGCGTTTCGTTCAATTGCATTCGTAATAAAACTTGTATATTTCGCTGGACCGCATTTGGCAAGCGCCGATCTAAACAAGATGCAATTTATAGAATTTGTTGCGACTTGTTGCCAGGTACTCAAACACCCAGATAAATCATTTGAAATTGAAAGTGTAAAATCTTTGAATTCTTGTGATTCAAGAACTTTATCCGGAACGCCATAATTGACAAGCCGTAGCTCTGCGCTTTTATGTTTGAAATAAGAGTGCGCCAAAAGAGACTGAAAATTATTTGAGATTACTTCTGCTTGCCCAGACAAGACCAATACAAATGCAAGGATAATTGAATTGACTTTTTTATTCATCATTTTTGCTGTCTCCTATATAAACATTATAACCACTTGTACCATCTAAAAACGCCTCAAACATTCGTGAAACATGTATTGTGCCCGCCGCAACACCTATGCCATCATAATCAACAATTCCACAATGCCCAGCTTCATTTCGACGAGTGCTCGGATGCCCCACAATCATACCAGGAACTGGATAAACATCTTTTCCGAGATATCTCCATCCTTCAATAGAGACATTGCCTTTTGCCCATTCATTTGCAAGCGGTGGATAATAATGAAAGCCATCAAATGAAAGTATCTTATGCTGTTGAGGAACTGTACACCCACATGAAATCGCGACATCAGCGACAAAGGCATTACATTTCCATTCTCCTGAATCAACTTTTGAAAAACCATTCCTCTCTGGCAACGAAACCTTAAGGCCATACTCCTTATTCCCAAGTTGTGCAATTACAGCCCGACGAAGCGTAAGCATAGATTCGGTCTCGGCGACCCCTATGTGATCACGGTCACCTTCATAACATTCACTCCACCGATCATCCGTTAAATGAACATACTTAACCTCATTTGATTGCGAGCCACAAATCATTCGCGCAGAAAGTGCAAACACGCCCGCTTCATCCATCGCCAACGTCGCCACGCTCGTCCGACCCTCTTCGCGCAAAACCCAATCGTCATACTCTGTCTGCGTCTTTCTCTTCGCCGTTCGCCATTCAACAACAGGCGCAATCGTGGTATTGAACGGCGCAAAAACAAGCCTCGTCTCAACATCCGTCCCTTTCAAAACTGCAAGCCCCGTCGTGGGCGCACTCGGCACTTCAACTCGCACAGGCGCTACCACTGTGCACTTTGCTTCCTCAATTATTTCCTCTTCTGACGCATCACTCGGCGTAAACACACACTCAAAACAAACATCGTTTTCTTGCGAACTTTCCTTAATCCCACTCACATCAAAAACTTCATAATACGATTTATCTTTATACAACGTATGCCGCCCCGAAAATTCCTTGTTCAGCGCAACCAATTCCCCACCTGACTTTTGCCTTAACGTCAAAACTCCACTCACCGCACGATCCAAATGGAAATCAACTAATAACTTGGCAGGCGCACTCTCTTCCATCCACAAATCTTTTCGTATCAATAAACTCGGCACACTTATAAAAAGCCTCGTCTGCGGCTCCGCATTCTTCCCATAGCTAAACCTAATGGACGCCGTAAGCGAATTTGTCCCAAAGCTCGCCGTCACCTCAAGCTCCGCCTCCTCCCAATTCGGCATCTCAGAAATCCGCACATTCGTCTCCCTCGCCCACGGCGATTCAATCACAAGATTCCCATCTTTCGAACGCCACTGATACGTCACACCCTCAGGCTCTTTCCCATCAATGAAATCCCCCGCGCACGTAAAAAATTCATCCCCAGGCCACACATGCACAATGTCAGGCGACCCCGAGAAAAACGGTAACCAGAAAACCGTTCCACGTGAAAAATCACGTTCCACATTCAATACCAATTCCCCACCATCAATCGACCAACCACTCATCGTCCCCACATCATTCGCCGCCATCATCAAACCATTCTCATCCTCCCGCGGCACATCATCCACCGCTGTGTAAATC
>CAVGIZ010000213.1:0-2925 GCA_963629255.1 Anaerovoracaceae bacterium | reverse complement strand
TATGCTATAATAGGAGGCAATTACGGTGGATTAGGTTCTTTCGGCAGAGGGCTGGGGGAGCTGATGTCCAATAAAATAAGGAGGTTTTAGAAATGAAGCAGATTTGGTTGAGAAGTGCGGCGGTGGTCGCGGTGGGTTTGATGGGCTCGATTGGAGGAATTGTGCCGCGGGCATGGGCGGATGTTGGGTCGGGTGTTTGGACGACGGGGAATACGTGGGAAACGTATACGCCGTCGAAGAACAACTTGTTTTCGTTGCGGTATCTTGTTCAGAATGGAGAGAATTTTGACTTCGTGATGTGTAAGGAGTTCAATGATAGCGACACGATTTATTTGACGCGTGGTGATGGTAGTGGGCGTTGGAATGGTAATCAGACGGTGACATTGAAGTTTCCGAGCAAGGCGAAGATTTATGGGCTGAACTTTTATACCAAGTGGGGCGACCAGGGGCGCGTCAAAATTTCGCTCAATGGGATGAAGGTTCGGCACACGGAGGGTGGTGAGTTGGAGACGGTGGAGAATTCGAAGATTGATTATGCTGGGGAGAAGACGGGGACGAATCCGGAGAAGAGGTATGCGCTTTTTGCCGCGGCGGATGGTTTGCCTGTGGCGGAGGACGTGGTGGAAGTGCAGTTGGATTTTCCGTCGCAGCAGGCAGGTGGCGTTGGGTATGTGGCGATGGAGGTTGTCGGGACGCTGGAGGAGGATCCGGGGGCGATTCCGGAGTCGGAGATGGTTTGGGAGGCTGGCGGGTATGATACGTCCGCGTGGACGCCGCTTGTGGCGGTGAGCAATATGATGCTGACGTATCGTTCGTCGACATTGAAGAATGGAACGGCGATGACATATTATGATTATATGACGGATGGTAAGATTGATCGGTGTCCTGCGAATGGGAACTATTTGGTGTATCCGACGCAGAGGGTGCAGTGGAAGTTTGCGAAGGAGATTACGTTGCAGTCGTTTCGGGTGTATGCGAGCTGGACTGATGGGGGCGATGGCGTGGGGATTTTCCATGTTGATACGCTCGATAAGGATGGGGTTTGGACGCCGCGGATTTTGCCGACGGACTATGTGCTGGTGGGGGTGGGGACGAGTTTTGATACGCATGAGGGGAATGTGGGGTCGAACTATGCGATTTTGAGGAGGCGGGATGGGAAGCCGATTGCGGAAGATATTATGGGGATTCGGGTGTTGGCGTATTTTGAGAATTCGGCGTGTTGGGCGGAAGTTGAGGCGGAAGGTTGGACGGATACGAGGCCAGCGATTTTTGACGCGACTTCGGTGACGGTTGAGAATGATTGTTGGGATGTGACGTGGACGGCGAAGGTGTCGAGTTTAGGGGTGAGCGACCAGGCGACGGTGAATTTGCTGACGAGTTTGGATGGTAAGAATTTCACAGTGGTGGATACGAAGGTGTTTACTGCGGTGGATACGGCGATGAGCTTTAATCAGACGCTTGAGGATGTGAACAAGACGCTGTACTACAAGTTTGAGACAATCAATAGTAAGGATGGGAACGAGTGGCGTTCGACGAATGAGGTGGCCACCATTGTCAATCATGATAACGCGACGTATTATTGGAAGTCGGGTGCGAGTGGCGTGTGGGATGACGAGGCGAATTGGACGAATAGTCGGGGGGATTCGCGTTTGAAGTGGCCGACGGATCAATACACGACGGCGGACTTTTCGCAGGTGGCGGCTGGGGAATCGGTGACGGTGAACGTGACCGCGGCACATTCGCCGATGATGGTGTTTGGGACGTCGGGGGCGGAGGTTGTGCTGAGTGGGACGAGTGCGGTGACGCTTTCGCCTTCGGGGGAGGTGCCGATTTCGGGGCGCGTGGTGATTGATGGGCTGAAGGTGAGCGTATCGGGGACTGCGAACTTTGCGGATGGGGCGGCCCTGGTGGCGAAGAATAGTGCGCCTGTTTACATCAAGAGTTGTTGGATGGAAGGTGTGCAGAGTCGGATGGAATTGCTGAGCGGCGCGACACTTTCGTGTAGTAGTTATTCGCACATTTCGGGGGATTCTGAGATTTTGTTGAATGGTGGGTCGGTGACGTCGGGCAATTCGATGCAGTGGTCGGGGACGACTGAGCCGCATACGGGGCGTTTGACGTTTGGGCTTGAGGGCGGCACGTACAAGACTTGGCATTCGCACTGTATGGAGTATGGTGGGACGTTTACGTTTAGGTATTTGTTGCCGGGGGATAAGTGGACGGGGTATGAGGAGGCACCTTTGCAACCGAAGAGCGTCAACAGCACGGCCTACCATCATTTTGGTAATACGAAGAATAATTCGGGGGCGTTCCGTGTTGAGGTGGTCAATGGTGATGGCGTGTTGAGGTCGGAGTTGGATTTGCCGCTGATTGAGATGATGAATGACACGATTTACACGAACAGTTTTGAGTTTGTGGCGTTTGGCAAGGAGATGGAAGTGGGTGTGCCGAATGGGAAGGGTGATTATTTTTACTGGACGTATGCGGGCGGGGATGCGCGGGAGCCAGCGACGGAAGGGGCGTTGCCGACGGGGCTCAGGTTTCATCATGTGGCGCGCGGCGGATTTTGTTTGAGGATTCAATAGGGCAGGTGAGATTTAACTCCGAGCCTGGATTGGGTTTAACTCCGAGCCTAACAAAAAGCTTCGGCTAACGCCTCCGCTTGCTTCGCGAGGGACAGGCAGGGAAACAGGTTTGAGCAGGAAGGAAACAAGGATAACGGGGGGCTGCGCCCCCCGCGCCGTGAGCGAAGGCAGGACGAACTTAGTAGCGAATGACAATATCAAGTCAGGGACAGCGGTTAGATGGTGCTGAAGGATCCGAAGGAGAGCGGGTGGGAGGCATAGAGATAGGTTTAGAAGGTTTGGAATGTTTGGGAGGTTGGGGTTGAGCGTGTAGATCGTTTTGGGGGTTGAGGTTTGGTCG
>CAVGIZ010000212.1:0-2935 GCA_963629255.1 Anaerovoracaceae bacterium | reverse complement strand
TACAACCGCACGAGCTTCCTCAGCGCGGCAATCAGCGCATTCTTCTTCGCACAGAACCTGACGCACGCCGCATCATCATGCGCACCCACATGCCAGTTATACCCCGCACGCCGATGTTGCTTCTCAAGCTCCTGCACAATCCACCGCTGCGCGGCAATCTCAGTTTCAAGTCCGCTCTTCATTCGTTTGCCCCTTTCTTTTGGCCTTCTTGGCGACCACTTCCGCCCGCAGCTTGGCATACAACTCCGGATTGCCCACAACTTCCCCAAACGCCTCCGCAAACGCCTCACGCGCGGGATTCACATGGTTTTGGAAGAAATTTTTTTTGGAAATTTTCCAAATATCCGCAAGCAATTCGATAGTAAAGCCGCAAAGTTCCCACCCGATGATGCCGCGCTGTTCATCAGAAAGTTTCTCCCAAGCTTTCATGACAAGGCGTTTGACAAGCCTCTTTTCGGCTTTTTCGTCGCGGTCAAAAGCAAGCGAATCAATATATTCTTTTTTGCGACGATTCTCCCGCGCCACGGCTCTCGCCTCGTGTTTTAGACAAGAATTAGCTTTTGCCATGGCAAAAGCTTCAATCGATTCGTTCCGATCTGGATTGAACTTGTGTTTGTGACGCTTGAAGTATGCAATGCATTTCGTGCACAAATCGGCTTCCTCGCTAAGCAATTGGCGAACTTCCAAGTACTTGTGTACGCATTTTTTTATGGCCTCGTGGGCCGACTCTATCTGTTCTTTAGTCAGTTTCATTAGTTGATACCTTTCTCTATATATATATCTCCCGCCGAATCGGCAACCGTCACCCTAAAATTAAACTTTTTTGTCTTGAAAAACATGCCGCATATTATACCAAAAAAAAAAAGCCTCGTTGTCAAGTACTTTTTTATAGTTATTGAAGAAAACTTTTTTTTAGGGTGACGGTTGCCCTTTTGGCGGGAGATATATATATGTAAGCCCTGTGTGAAATGGGGCGATTTGATCTTTGAAAATTGCAATTTTGGAGGTGCTGGAGAGCCTTTCGCGGGCTTGAAGGCAAGAGATTTTTGCGTGAGCCCGTGTGGGACACGCGAGAACTGCTGAAGAGCCGTTACGTTCTTTGAGGCTTGGAAGCATAACCCGCCGTGGCGGAAAAAACTGCCGCGGCACAACAGGAAAGGAAAGAACAACATGAGTACGAATAACAAGGAACCGGTGCATATCAAGCTCCAGTCGCAAAAGGAGAACCAGGCAGTGAAGAACTACTTCTGGGCGACCTATTATGCGGCTACGCGTGCTGAAGCTCGGAAGCTGTTGAAGCCGTACATTGACGCGAACGCCGAAGCGCTGGATGATGCCGAGCGCGGCATTGAGTTTGAGACGACCGACGGGTCGAAGTACTTGATGCAGGCGACGTGGCAGCGGACGTTGGAGGTGTACAAGAACAATTCTGATACTCAGTCGTAAAAATCGCTCACGGCGTTCGTGAGTGTACTGCGAGCGACCCTTTGGATGCGCTGGGAAGCGGGGTCGTTTGCAGTTTCAAGCCACTTGCTTTACAGCGCAAAATTAGAAGGAGTACATTATGGCATATCAAATTACTTACGAAGCCTATGATGCGAAGGACCCGATGACGAAAGCAGATGTTCGTTGTGGGCGTATTATCAACAAGCGGAAGATGGATCTTTACGATTTGGTCGACCGCGCAATCGAGAACGGCGACCTCAACGCGTTGAAGCGTGATGAGGGCGTGGGCGTTATCCGTGCGATTCTGCGTGCGGCGCGTCAGTATCTCGGCGAGTCCTACATTGTGGACTTGGGGTTGGTGCGTTTGCAATTGACGCTGAAGGGTCAGCTGGCTGACAATGACACGATTAGCTCGAAGAACTGGGTCAAGACGTTGGTGCAGGCGACGGACGAATTGAAGTTCGCGATGAGCGAGCTTTCGTTCACGAATGCGAAGACTTCGGCGAAGGTTTCTATTGCGAATGTCGGCTGGAATGGTTCTACGGTTGGCGGCGAAATCAAGAAGGATGAGAACATCATCGCGACTGGCACGAACTTGATGTACAACGCTGACATCGGCGACTCCATCACGTTCGAGTACAACGGCGAGACGGTTTCTTGTTCGGTTGATGGCTCGGGCTATCAGATGATTTCGATCGCGTGGCCTGCTGAGATTTCGGATGCGCCAGCGGGTACGGAGATTCCGTTCAAGTTCACGCTTCACGGCGGCGATTCCGCGGCGACTCCGAAGACCATCACCAAGACCGTCAAGATCGTGGGGTAAGTGCCCCGAGGGTGGGACTAAGGGTGCAAAGCACCCTTATCCCCCCTCGACCCCCCTAATCCCACTTCCCGCGGCGGTTGTTCCCGCTGGCGCGGTAAAACCGCCGCGGACTGTGTGATAAAGGGCTCGTGTGGGCGATAATGAGTCTGACACAATAACTAAAAAAGAAAGAAGGTAACTAAGATGGAAACGACTAAGATTCAGCTGGTGAAACAGCTTAACAAGCAGGCGCGGATTGTGCGGAGCTATTTGGCAACGTATGAAAAGTGCCGCGATAGTGAAGGTGACAAAACACATTTGCTGAATAAGGCGGATGACTTGTTTGGGGCGCTTCGGGAGTTTTGTGACTTGATGTTCAAGTTTGGCGAGAGCGTGGAGAGCAAAGAGATTCGCGCTCTTTATTTGAGTTGGCAGTGCATTGATGTTTTGTGTCCAATGAATAAGCAGCTGGCGAAATTTAATCTTCCGAATGTGAATGCGCAGCTTTACAAGGATACGGATTCTTTGGTTCGGATGTATTCGGATTTGGTTGTTGACCTTGTGAGGGCATTTGTGAAGTACATGTGAAAGTGAGGTGTAAAATGAAGAAGTCCGAATTGATAGAGAAGTTCAAGCCGTTGCATGAAAAATACGGCGAGGCGCTGGCGGATTTTGATTTTGCGTGGA
>CAVGIZ010000211.1:2694-2942 GCA_963629255.1 Anaerovoracaceae bacterium | reverse complement strand
TCGCACACATCTGCTGGTGCCAATGCGCAACAAACCATTCCGGCACACCCAAGGTGGTGGTGGCGGTCTGCAAGACCGAATCAAGGCTCATCGCCGAATTCTTCGATGCGTTGTTTTCAAACAGTGCATTCATTTTGTTACATCCTCTCGCTTCAATTTTCGCTTCAGTTCAAACTCAAAACATTTCCCAAAATGGTGGCGGTGGGGGGGGGACTATAGGGGGGGGCAAGCCCCCCCCCTCCACCACC
>CAVGIZ010000211.1:0-2604 GCA_963629255.1 Anaerovoracaceae bacterium | reverse complement strand
GGACTATAGGGGGGGGGCAAGCCCCCCCCCCCTCCACCACCAATAATTAAATTAATTAATTCCATTAGGGGGGGTGTGGGGGGGTGACGAATTTTACTTCGCCGCTTCCGACCCGACCTTCCGATCGTCCTCATCGCCCGAAATGAGCAGCGCCCAGGTGAGCAGCCGCACAATCTTCTCGAGCACCTCCACGTACGCATTCACCGAATTGGCGTAGTCATCTGCCGCGGTTTCGTCACCGCCCTCAACGCCCTCGCCATACACCATGCGCCCATGCATCTCATGCGCCAGCATCTTGTAGTGGAACGCGTCTTGCATCGCCTTCACAAGTGCCAACTTGAACTCATTTGTCATCTTCATAACCAACTAACCTAACCTTTCTATTTTTGACTTGTTTTCGATTCAGGAGGTGGGACGCAACCGCGCGTCCCCCTCCATACTATTTTATACACTTGAGAACGTGCACTGGTACGCTTTTTTTTTATTTTTTTTCAAAGAGCACCTTGAACTCCGCCTGAACCCGCGGCCAAATGTCATCCAAGAATGTCGCTTTCCGCACCTGCAACCGCTCGGCCACCTTGTTGAGCGAGTTCGTCTCCATGTAGAGCTCGCACACCCGCCGACTCTCCGGGCTCAAGCACGCCAAAACCTGCCGCACCCTGTGAATATCATCCCGCCGCGCCACAATCTCGAAGACATCACCAAATGGCGAAAAATCCGCGACCTCATTCATCGCTTCTTCACGCGCCGGAGTCAACACCGCGAACACGTCCCGCCGATACATCTCCTTGCGCTGCCAATCGACGAGTCGCTTGTGCAAAACCCGCGCGAAGAACGTCACATACCGCGCCTTCTTCGGATCGAAGTTTTTCCAAATCGCCAGGCGCACTTCGTACGTCATATCCGCGGCGAGTTCGTCGCGCTCACTTTCACTCAAGTGGTAGGCCCGCGCAACCTTGACCACCTGCTGGGCGAGATACCGCATGCACCGCTCCTCCGTCTCCTTCGTAATCCCTGTCCACTCGTACGCCGGAATGATATTCATCCCCGCGTACATGCCGTTCATTTTCTTTGCCTTGCTCATTGTCTTGTTCCTTTCCGCGGCTTTCTTTGCACCGTGCCGCGCATCCCAACTTAGGACAGATTTTGCCGCGGACGCACTCGCGCCCTGTCGACATTCCCTCGTCAGAACGCCGCATATTATAAACCCGCTAAACATATTTCAAGGAAAATTTTCAGCAAACGAGAGAAAGAAAATGCAGTATTTTTACATTCTTGCTTCAGGCGGCCTGTTTTGTGAGTAATTTCTCTAAACAGACTTTTCGTGTTTTTCCCCAAAAAGAAAGAAAGGGACACCCTAAATAGGTGTCCCTTGAGCGATCCCAATCAAAGGGATGCGCGACTGATTCTATGAACGTGCCTTACGGATATTTCTTTTTCGATTCGCTGCAATAGGCTATGCGATTGGGATGCCGTCTAATTGCTTCGCGGAGTGCCGCAGTATTTGGGTAGGGCTGTTCCGCATCTCTCTCGTGGCGCTCAAACATTTGCCTCGCTGCTTGGGTTGCACTGCCGCACTTGTTCGCGAGTTCCACACCTTCTTCCACCCAGGCCCTCTGCCACGAATTCATCATGCGTGCATCTTGAAACCTTTGGCCGCATTCATGATCACTTATCTCACCAGCAGAAACCCACCAACGAACATCTTGTATCAAATCAATTATAAGTGTAAGTTTATCACGCCCTGACATATTCGATCTTTTGATTGTCTTTGCTTTTGCTTCCAATTCCATAATTTTCAGCGTAAGCCAAAAGTCTGTGTAATCCTTTTCGCCCGCTTCTTGGAAGAGTTCTTCAGGGCTCTCTGCATTTTCAATTTGTTCGCGAATGCGTCCCAACCTTCCAAGGTCCGCCACACTCTCAAACATTTCCGAACACGCTTGAATTTCTTCTAATGTTTTCATTGTTGCTCCTTTTTGTTTAGGACTTTATTATACCATATTTCGGGGGAAGAAGCAAGTGGAAAACTGCCGCGGTTAAAAAAGGGGGTTTTCGTACCCCGAAAAGGGGGTTTTCGACCCCCCGAAAAGGGGGTTTTCGACCCCCCGAAAAGGGGGTTTTTAAGGGGCGGGATTATTTGAGGGTGAGGGGTTTTTGAGATTCAAAGTCAAGCGGGATTTCCGAAAGCTTGTTCACAATCTCCAGGGTCTTCATTGAGGCCGTCGTCACTTTTAGGATGAGGTCGATGATGTAGCGCGAATCGCCCGATTTCGCATATGAGTTCGTCTTCGTTGCAAATCGCATAGTGAACATCTCGATAGAGCGGCACTTGATATTTTCTACAAAGTTCCTCATCGAGCCAGTATCCTATGTCCTTATGGTTCGCCTCGACATAATCACAATCTACAAGCGCAATCGTGCAATCACCTTTGTGAATTCCACATATAGGAACATTCTGAATAAATTTTATTTGAGCATCTATTTTCATCGTTTGGCTCCTTGATAAATCTGCCGTGGTTATGTTAATTCTTCAAGCGAGACAAATCCTACTTCGGGTGATGAACCAATAATCAAATGGTCGAGAAATTGCGGTGTCTCCAAAAG
>CAVGIZ010000210.1:0-3021 GCA_963629255.1 Anaerovoracaceae bacterium | reverse complement strand
GGGGGGGGGGGGGGGGGCGAGGGGGGATAAGGGTGCCTCGCACCCTTAGTCCACCCCTCGGGGCGTCGTTAGCCGCAGTTAGCCAACCACAACCTTCACCGTCTTCGTGATGGTCTTTGGTTATACGGCTGGTGATCAATTTGGTACTTTGCCATTTCCTTTTTTCCCACTGAGAAAAAAAATTCCAGTGGTGCGAGAATTTTTTCTCAGTGGCGGAAAAATCCTCGCACCACTCGGAGCGTTTTGCCCCTTACTGAGCCTCTTCAGAATCCGTAGCCGCGGGCGTTTCGCCGACTTTCGCCGCCTCCAGCGTCTTCGACCACTTCGCATAGAATCTCACCTGTTCCGACCCATCGGGTGAAACAAAGCGAATTTCACGCCCCTCATCAAGCGCGACATCAAACTCAATATCGAAATAGCCCTTTTTCTCGAGCCTCGCTGATGCGCTCTTGCCTTTTGCACGCCAGTAGAAACACCTATGATTCACATCACTTCCCAATCTTAAATGGCGCACGCATTAAGCCATCAACATCATTGATATCTTGAACCAAGGCATGACCTCCACAAGCCGTCACAATTCTATTCGCCCCACCAACTGACGTCTTGAAATCACTATTATCAATCATAAACAGTGACTCCGCCATAAAACGACAGAACTCAGCATTTGACTGCGAGAGATACCGATTGATTTCTATTCGATAGACTTCGAGCTGACGACAGGCCTCCACACACCGTTGTTCAACTTCTCGCGCTCGCGCCTCCGCTGCATAAGCATCTTTATACGCCCAATTCTTCAATCCCGTGAAGATAGCTGAGGCGACCATTGACGCGACAATCGCACCCGCTACAGGTAACACCGCGACTCCGCCAACTCCAATCGCCGCGAGTTGCGTTCCCTGAATGGTCGCTGAAATGCAGCTTGAGGCCACAGATCCAACGGACATTGACAAGCCTAAACCTGCCAATTCGTCTACACATTCACTCCCCCGAATTTCGCCATTAAAATATCGTCCAAGCGTCGCGACACTTGAAATGACGTAAGAGATTGCAACTCCAGGAAATCCACTTGCTCCCATGGCTCGAACAACCCTATTTGAGGAATGCATCAAAGCCCCTGAAATCGCCGAACCACCAACCGAGGTAAAGAACCCGCCAGCACCTGCCACAAGCGCATCACGCGAAATATCTAGGAAGACCTCCTTTACCGTCTTCTCACCACGTGCAAGTGCAAGCAGATTATAAACACCACTCAAAGTGCCTGCCACTTGCGCCGATAGCTTCGCATTTTCAACGCCAGCCATCAACGCTTGCTTGCCAATCTTTTCAGCAGTAAACACTTTTGGATGCAAACGAGCCTCTTCTGCATCCGCTTTTGACACACATGACTTACGCAAAGAGCGTTCAAGCTTTCGACAATACTTCAATCTCTGCAGCTTTGACTCTGGAATAGACTTACCCGCGCGTTTCAACGCGTCAATCTGCTTTTGGACTTTCAGTGTTTCCGTCTCCAGGCGAGTCCTAACCTCGTCAAAATAATCGGACGGAACAGAAATCCCTACGCCCTTATCAAGATACTTCCTACACTTTTTCCCCAGTAGCTTTCTACAACATTCCTTTGGATCTTTCCCAATAAACTTCATCTGATATCCGCTTCTAGGAATTGGATTTCCATCCACATCAACGGACGTAATATCGATGAACTGATTATTCGAATGTCGTTCTCCTTTGGGCCCCACATCATCCATTCGAAGTACCGCAGGTTGTTTGCCTTGTGCGGCAGCATTCGCCCGCTGATCTGCCGTCTCAATCACCTCAGCAGCGAAGCCAGCCTGCTGTTTGATGTTACGATCCTCGAACTTTGAATTGACACGACTCTCCGAAATGCTTTTGAGCGATTTTTGCATTGGGGCACGAGGTGTAAACCCTGCCCCATAGTTCACACCGTCGTACCCCGCAAGATACTCATTTACCGCTGCACCATGTCTGGCCGCAACGTCTTGCGCCACAGCCGCTTGTGCGGCGGACTCCGCCGCCAAATGCACCTCGCCTTTACTCTTCTTTTTCTTTGCCATATCAAGCAACGGGGGCTTCTAATTCTTTGAGCGCCTCCTCAGAAGCGACGGTAAGTTTCCCGTCCTTGTCAATAATCGGCACCTCGCACAAAGACCAAAGCGCATGCGCCTGCGATACTGCCCTGCCAAGATTCTGCTTGGCTTCTGGCGTGAACTTCCGATAATCAACCCCAAGTTCCTGGAGATCGAATTCCACCTTATCAATGCTTTCATTCAGACGAACCACCAATTCTTCAATCGCCAGCCAAAAGAGAGCTAGCCGTTCAGAGATGCCATTTGCCGCATCTACTATGACTTTGGCCTGTGCTTCTGTCTTTTTTGCCTCAGCCAAATTACTCCGCGCATTCGCAAGGTTCTCCTTCGCCTTAGCGCTTGACATAAAACCAAGAACCAAAAGCATTGGCGCGGCAACAACACCACCCAACACATACATTCCACCAGCAACTCCTAGTCCCCCTGCCGCCAGAGCGCCGCCTCCTAACCACGCAAGCGTCGCGTTCGTAGCTGCCGCGCCAGATAAGCCAACAATCGCGGTACCCGTACTGGCATAGGCAAACGTGCCGACTAATGCATATGCTCCCAAAGCCGCACCAGCACCAGCCGCTAAGCCACCAGCACCAATACCAAGCGCATGTTCAACTTCCTGATAGGAAATCTCCATGCGTTTAATTGTATCCTTACTCAGATTTCGTCCTTCATTTAGAAGGCCAAGTTCCTCCATCTCAACATACTGAAGTTTGTTAATCGTTGTAAGAAAACGTGACAACGGACCTTGCCAAGCGGCAACCTTCTCAAGCCCAAGAAGTTCGCTCTCCTTCTGACTTTTCAGCCTCGCACGCTCAACCGAACGACGCGCCTCATCAACAAGATCCTTAGCTTCGTCATTCAGTTTCTCAGCATCACTGTTATCAGAAGCCGCTGAAATCGACTTTCCAATACCAACCAAACA
>CAVGIZ010000209.1:0-3026 GCA_963629255.1 Anaerovoracaceae bacterium | reverse complement strand
GAGACACACACATGAGAAACCTGTTGCTGTTTGCTTGTTCAATCGTTGGCGCAACGTTGTTTGCTGTGCCTGAGATTAGTGGTTTGAAGGTGACGCCAGTTGAACCGCTTGGGGTGGCGATTGATTATACTGTGAGCGGGGCGAGAGAGGATGATGCTACTCGTTCGCTTGAAGTGTCGTTTGTTGCGAACAATGTCACGAATATTGCAACGACATTGGTGGGTGTAACGAACTGTGTGAATGGTTCGTATCGTGTGTATTGGAATATGGCGAAAGATGGAATCACATTGGGGGAGACGAATATTTCGGTGAAGGTGAAGTATACTGTCGGAATTGGTGCGCTTTATTGTGTGATTGATCTTTCGAATGGTCCATCGGCAACATTGTATCCTGTTACTTATCGAAATTCGCCGCCGAGTGATGGATTCAATACGACACCTTATAAGACGACGAAGCTTGTGTTGAAGCGTGTGGATGCGGGGTCGTTCATCATGGGTGACGATCAGACGAACGGGGCGCACCGTGTCACGCTGACGAAGCCGTTCTACATGGGGCTTTTTGAGGTGACGCAAAGGCAGTGGGAATTGGTGATGGGGTCGAATCCTGCGGAGTCATACGGGAAGGGCGATGCCTACCCTGTTCATTATATTACGTATAACATGATTCGCGGTAGCTCTGAAGGTGCGAAATGGCCCGCGACAAATTCGGTGGATTCGACTTCGTTCTTGGGTAAGTTACGTGATCGGACGAAGATAGATTTTGATTTGCCGACGGAGGCGCAGTGGGAATATACATGCCGCGCAGGATCGACGACAACTTATTGGTATGGTAATGTTGATAGCTGGAATGAAAAATATATGTGGTATGTCAATAATTCATCGGATTCTTCGCATGAGGTCGGGACGAAGCCTGCGAATGGGTGGGGATTCTATGATATGCACGGCAATGTGTGGGAGTACTGTTTGGATTGGTATGGGGATTTGACTTATGGAGAGAATCCGGTCGGATCGTCTTCGGGTTCGGACCGGGTGGTACGCGGTGGTAGCTGGGCCAATGCTGTGTTCAACTGCACATCGTCTTATCGGTACTACCTCGCCCCGTCGGGCTACTCCTACTTCCACTGCTACACCGGCTTCCGCCTCTCCAGAACCATTCCTTAAGGCGGAAGGAGAGGGATAAAAATGGACAAGGCAATGAAAAGTCTTTTGGCAGTACTTGTCATAGGTCTTGGTGTTGTGGCGCGAGGTGCAGACAGCATAGAAGATACGGGAGTCATAGAAGTTTCTGCAAGCGTGTCGGTTTCTGTTCGCGGCATTTATGCGGAAGAGAGTTTGATTGAGGGCGCGTTGACATTGGGTTATGCACCGACGGAAAGTCAGAATGCGGTTGTGAAGGTTGGTGAGGATGAAGTCGTCAAAACGAATGAGGCGGGAAGTATTGTTTGGCCTGCACCGACGATGGTGACGTATGTGATTTCTCATACAGTTGGTGATGATGTGTTGGCGGCGACGTATAGAGAAGGTTCTGCAAGCGTGACGGTTCCTGTTCACGGCATTTATGCGGATGGGAGTTCAATTGATGGCGCGTTGACGTTGGGTTATGCACCGACCGAAAGTCAGAATGCCATTGTGAAGGTTGGTGAGAATGAAGTCGTCAATACGAATGAAGCAGGGAGTGTTGCTTGGTTTGCACAGACTGCGGGGGAGTATGGCATTTCACATACAGTTGGTGATGATGTGTTGTCGGCGGCTTATAATGTAGTCAAGGCGTGCCCAAGCATTACCTATGCCAATTTGAGGGGGGCGACACATTCGAATCCTGCGAGGTATCATGAAGGAGAGACTTTGACTCTTGCCGCGCCAAGTGCGGCGGGGGGTTGGATATTTGCGGGGTGGACGCCCGCGGCCATTACGGACGATATGACGGGGCCGCAGACAGTGACGGCGAATTGGAAGATGCCTGATCCAGTTGTGACGCCGGGGAATGGAGCGGTGTTTACTGGAGAAGAGTGCACGGTGTCGTTGACGTGTGCGGTTGAAGGGGCGAAGATTTACTACACAACGAATGGGGTGACTCCGAAGTTGACGGAGAAGTATCGTTACACGTCACCGTTTACAATTACGAATCGTGTTTCGATTATTGCGATTGCGGAGTGTGATGAACTGACGAGTGGATATGTGACCGCGGTGATTGCGAAGAAGGTTTTGACGCTGGCGGAAGTCTTGGGGCTTGAAAGTGTCGCGGGGGTCTCGATTGAAACGGGAAGCGATGCGGAGTGGAAGCCGATTTTGGATACGACGTTGTCGACAGGGGTGTCCGCACAAAGTGCCGCGATTGAGGATGGCAAGAAAAGCTGGCTCAAGGCGACGGTGAATGGGAAAGGAACGTTCTCGTTCAAGTGGAAAGTGGATTGCGAGGACGATCCAGAGGGCGCGACGTGGGATCACTTGGAAGTGCTCGTCGATAGTAACGAGGTGGATCGTATTGATGGTGCGACGGATTGGGCGGAGAAGACAATCGCCTTTACGACGGAGGGTGAACATACCATCTGTTGGGCTTATGTTAAGGATGAAGATGAGAGCAAGGCGGGGCATGCGGATTGTGCATGGGTGGCGGATTGCAAGTGGACGCCAGAGTTGTTCCCAAAAGTGGAGACGGAAAAGGAAGTAAGTGCAGCGTTTGATGGGGCGAAGGATACGAGGCTTGCGGGGAATATTACGACAGTTGAGAAGTATACGGCGTTTCGGACTTGGGTTGATAAGATTGTGGGGACGGGTGCGACGACGCGGCAGGCGGTGAAGGATTCGGTGTTGACTTGGTTTGCGTATGCGCTCGATTTGAGTGAGTTGCCGGAGAAGGCTCCGACGAATGTCGTGATTCGTGCGATTGGATCCGCGTCCACGGCAGAAGGCGGTTGGAACTTGGTGGTGTCGGTTGATGATGTGAGCGTGGGCAGTGGGGCGTCCGCAGCAGATTTGGGGACGCTGTTCTCGGTTGAAGGCGCGGCAGATTTGACGGAGGAATCC
>CAVGIZ010000208.1:0-3060 GCA_963629255.1 Anaerovoracaceae bacterium | reverse complement strand
CCGCATCTCTTTAGAACTGCAAATCTGCCACATATTATACCATATTTCCGCCCCATATTCAACCCCCTTCCCAAAAAATCTGCCGCACCCACCCCCAAAAAAAACTTTCCAAACCCGCCTAAATGTCCCAAACGTTGCTTTCGCCCCAAAAGCCCCGCACAACCAACGCTCACGGCGCACCGTCTAACCACTGTCCCTGGTTTGATATCATCATCCGCCACTAAGCTTGTTCTCACCTTCGCGGGGGCGCGGGGGTGCAACCCCCGTTCTCCTTGTTTCCCTACTCCTCGGCTATTCCCATCGCGTAAGCCCTAACCAAACCCACCTAAATGCCCCTGTTATCGTCATCCGCCCCAAAAGCCCCTCCCGCCTTCGCAGGGGAGCGGGGGGCGCCGCCCCCCGAAACCTTGGGTGTCCCCACCAAAATCGCCGCGCTTGCGGCGACTGCATCACCTAGAAAAGAAATCTCCCCCATTCGGAGGAGATCCTTTTCAAAACGAATGCCCAATAAGCTTATTCAGCCGCCTGAGCTTCTTCGTCCGTAATCGTCACTTTGAACTTCACGTTCACGCCGTGGCCAAGGTCAATCGTCGCCGTATACTCACCGACTTCACGGAGAGCATCGTCGAGATCAATCTGCGAGCGTTCAAGCTTGACGCCGCGGTTCGCTTCAATCGCCGCGATGAGGTCGGTCACGCTGACCGAACCATAGAGGCGCTTGCCGTCCGTCGTGTGGGCGGCAACATTGAGCGAAATATCCGCAAGCTTCTTCGCCAGTTCCAACGCCGCCTTCTTCTCCTCAGCAGCGCGAGCAGCACGCTCGGCCTCGAGCTTTTTCAGGCGACGCTTCGCTTCTTCGGTCGCAACCGCCGCCAAACCACGCGGCATCAAGAAGTTCCGCGCATAGCCCGGCGCGACCTTCACGATCTCGCCAGCCTTGCCCAGCTTCTTCACGTTGTCCATCAACATCACTTCAACATGCTGTTGCATCGTCATCTTCCTTTCATTAGGCCATAAGACCCATGTTACGGGCGCGCTTCACGCCCTGGCGAATCTGACGCTGCTGCGCCGCTGTCACACCCGTGATGCGCGCCGGCAGAATCTTGCCGTAGTCCGTGATGTAATACTTCAGCGTCTCGATGTCATTGACATCAATCTGGTCATTCGGACCAAGTGGCGGACGCTTACGTGCTGCGAATTCCTCACCAGCCGTCGAATTGGATTTTCTGAAAGCCATTTTCTTTATCCTTCCTTATTTTCTATTAAAACGGAACGTCTTCTGGATCAGTGTCCACAACTTCGGAATCGCGCGAGGCCTGGGTACTAGACACATCGCTCATCCCAACGTCCTTGTTTTCAACCAACCGGTGTTCACCGATCGGCAGGAACTTGATTGTGGCAGCCCGAACTTTCAACTTCTGATGCCGCACACCATCCTTCTCCCAACTGTCCATCTGCAAGCGCCCCTCAACAAGAACCGAACGACCCTTGCTCAAGTACCGCCCACACAGCTCCGCCAGCTTGTCCCATGCGTCCACATCGACAAACACAGGAAACTCTTGGATTTGCCCATTGCGATCTTTCCGCCGCTCATTCACCGCAACGCTCAACCGCGCAACCTTCATTCCAGTCGCACCAGTCGCACGCACATCCGGATCGCGCGTCAGATTGCCCATGATGATTACTCTATTGAAAGAGGCCATGTTAACACCTTACTTTCCGTTATTTCCGACTCAGGCTTCCGCCGTCGTCACGCCTTCCTCAACCCCAGCCTCAGCCTCAGCTTCCGCCGCGGCCGCCGCCGCGGCTTCCCTCTTCGCAATACGCTCCGCTCGATCCGCCTTCTCCTGCGCAATCTTCGCCTCACGCCGCGCGTCCACGCTCAAAATCTGAACACGGAACACTTCCTCGACCAAATGGTAACGATTCACAAGTTCACCAACCTTCGCCGGATCCATCTCAAAGCGCACCTTCACGTACGCACCACTCTCGCGCTTCTTCATCGGACGCGAGAACGTGCGCTTGCCAAGCGACACCTTTTCCAAGATGTTGCCACCCAACCGCGTCACTTCCCCAAGCGCCTTCTCCAAGTTCGCTTCGAGCGCTTCGTCGCGCGCAATGCCAACGAAAATATAAAGAGCATCGTAAGTCTTCATTACTTCTTCTCCTCCTTCTTAGCGTCAGCCGCACCGGCCTCCTCTTCCTTGCCCTTCTTGATGACTTCAGGCGCCTTCGCCTCTTCCGCCGCCGCAGGGGCCGCGTTCGCCACCGGCACATCGTCCGGTGCCTTCACCACCGCAAGCGCATGTTCACCACGCGTCACAACCGTGTACTTGTCTCCAAGCTTCAGGTCCCGCACAAATAACGTCTGGTCCAGCCCAAGTGCCGACACATCCACGTCAAAGCGCTCAGCAATATCGCCCGGCAAGCAGTCAACTTCAATCGACCGCAACGGCTGTTCCAAAACACCGCCACCAAGCTTCACGCCCACGGCCTCGCCAACCAAATACACCGGCACCACCACGCGTACCTTTTCCGTCAGCGATACCTCGCTGAAGTCCACGTGTATCGGCGTCCCAGCCAACACATCGTTCTGTACCTCACGCATCAACGCAGGTACATCACGACCATCCATCTCGAGCGTCACCAAGAGCTGCTTGCTCGTATGGCCACGCATCGCCATCATGAAGTCGTGCGACGGCAGCTTAATAAGCTCCGTTCCGCCCTTCTTCATCTTCATCACCGAACCAGGTATCATCCCCGTCCGGCGTAAACGGCGAACCGCCGCAGTACCCTGTTCAGTACGCGCCTCCGCCTTGATCTTAATTTGATCCATTTATTGCCTTTTCTGGTACTTTCCGCATACTCTCGCGCACTCGCGCTACCCTCCGCGGCAAAACGCCATATATTATACCATATTTTCACCCCCACCGCAAGGGGGTATTTTCAACTTTTTTACACCCGCAATCTGTTATAATAATGGTCCACATCAAAAAAGGTGGATCGGGATTTCCCCGACCCCATCTGTCAAATACTGGTCCATTTCAATTTCTGCTCAAA
>CAVGIZ010000207.1:0-3148 GCA_963629255.1 Anaerovoracaceae bacterium | reverse complement strand
TCTTCGGGTGCAAGTCCTGCCGAACTCGCCTCGCCTTTGAATGGGTCCGTTCCGCTGCGGCCCCGAGCCGAAGTGCGGTTAGCCATTGCTGGTCGAGTTCGTCGCGGTCGGCGGCATTTCGGTCTCGCTCCCGGGCGAATCGTCAAATGCTCTCGGGCCTTTTGCACGCGAGGCATCGCACAATACTTCGTCGTCGGAATACCGACTCCTTGTCTTGTGCGCGTCTCGCGGCAATAGACCCGAACCGCATTTTCCTATCGCCCTCAGCTCGACACTCAACGCCGCCGCTCGCTCCTCAGAATGGTTCTTTATTGTATTTTTATGCCGCGGAGGGCTGAAGTCAGGTGGATTGCTGGCTTTCGTCAGGTGGTTCCCAGGGGGAAATTAGGTTAAAGGTGGCACCTTTTCTCTTAAAAGGTGGCACCTTTTTTAAAAATCGTGCCACCTTTTTGCAAAAAGGTGCCACCTTTTGGCTGATGTTGTAGGGGGATGTGGCTGAAGGGGTGGGCCCAAGGTTTCGGGGGGCGGCGCCCCCCGCTCCCCCGCGAAGGAGAGGACAGGCTTGGGGGCGAAAGCAACGACACGGGCATTTAGGTGGGTTTGGTTTAGGTTGCTTTCGCGATAATTAATCAAAATTGGGGGATTGACCTAGAAAAAAAAATATGCTATAATATAAGGCATCTTAGGTGGAGTAGGTTTGGTCGGTGGGTTGCCGATGAGCTGAAAGCCTAGTCAATAAAGGAGTTAGTCGAAATGAAGCAGATTTGGTTGAAGAGCGCGATGATGGTCGAAATGCACTGGAGAGCCGTGAAACGGCTCGGAGGGTACATCCGATCGAAGATCGGACCCGTAGGGCGCGCAAGCGTGTGCGCGGTTTTTTGCGGGGCGATGAGTGGCTTCGCGAAGGAATGGACATATAATGAGTCGGCAAAGACGATGTCGGATGCGGAAGGAAAGTGGACGGTCAAGGTCATGTCGATTGCGAATTTGGAGCAGGGCGAGCTGACGGTTTGGAAGGCTGTGGCGCCGTTCAATGATGAGACGGGGACGCTTGATTTGCGGGATATTGTTTTTGTGAAGGATGGTGTTAAGTATCCGATTACATCGTTGAAGTTGCATTTGCAAGGTTTGGAGGAGAGTTATGCCACGGGCGTGACGAATTTTTATGCGAACCATGTTGTGGGGACGATTCCGCAGAAGATGTTTTCGGGTTCGAAGTTTCTCAAGGAGGTGAAGATTTCGGGCGAGGGAGTGACGGGGCTGGGGAAGAATGTGTTCAATGGATGTTCGGTGTTGGAGAGTGTTAAATTGGATTGTCCGAACATGTTGACGATGGGGGAGTTGGCATTTTCAGGGTGTGAGAATTTGGCGGGGGATATTCAGGATGTGGTGCCGTCAAGCGTGACGAATATTGGGGGGAACGCATTTGTAATGGATAATAAGAGTACGGGGTTGACAGGGACGTTGGTGCTGACGAATCTTTCTGTGATGGGAGGGCAGGCGTTTCGTAGGTGTGCGGGGCTGACGGGTTTGGATTTGCGTGGTCCGATTACGAGTTTTAGTGGGAATACATTCAATGGATGTTCGGGGATTACGACGGCGGTGTTTGATATGCCGAATCTGACGAGTTTGAATTATGATTCGAGTAATTGGGGCGGTGACTTTTATGGGTTTTCATTTTCGAGTGTGACGTTTTTGGGGAAGGCGTTGGCGCAGGAGGTCCTTGATAAGCTGATGGGTGGCGTGTATGCGGTCGCGGCGACGGAGGATAGGGATAAGGGGTGCAAGATGTATGTGAGCCGTCGTCAGGAGGGTTGGACGGAGCTTGCGCAAAGTGTGGATTCGACGACGAAGGAAGCGAAGTATATTCCGACGAGCGAGGGGAAGAATTTCATGGGTGTGTATGTTTCGACGACGGAGAAGACGCAGCCTGGGCGCAAGGCGTGGATGATTCATCGCGCGTCGCCGCATGATTCGAGCGCGTTTGTGATAAGGGTGCGGTGAGGCGCGAGCGAGGGGATGATTTAACTCCGAGCCTAACAAAAGGCTTCGGCTAACGCCTCCGCTGCTTCGCGAGGAGCAGGCATATTATAGCGGCCGACGGAGCGGCCGCGGCAAAACGTGGGACGGTTGGTGGGATTACCAAAAGCTTGCGCTTTTGGCACAGGACAAATTTGGCCAAGCACAGCTTGGCCATCGACGCTAGGGGGCGCGGCAGATTTTTTTTTACCACTGAATACACTGAAGCTGTGGAGCCTTTCCTGAAAACACTGAAAGGTTTCGGTGTATTCTGTGTGGGAGCGAAGCGACCTTTCTGTGAAATTCTGTGGTAAAAAAGGTGGTTGGGGCGCGGCGGTTTTTTTATAATTTCACTTTTCCCCATTGACAGGGGGGGGGGTAATATGATATAATATACGACAATCATTGGAGAAGGTCGATTCTTTGGGGTGAGTCCGAAGAACGGCTGGAACCAGTAAAATAAGGCTTACCAAGAGGTTAGATATGAACATGACGCAAGTTATGAAGAAGTGCGCGGCAGGTGTCGCGATGGGTTTTTTTGCCGCGAACGCGGCGATGGGCGCGCCGAAGTATCAGGCGGAATTGTCCGTTTCGGGATATGCTGGGTCGGAGGAGTTGACGGACTTCCCGGTGCTGGTGAGGATTTCGGCGGATAAGATTTCTGGGTTTGCGTATGGTCAATGTGCCGCGACGGATGGGAGCGATATTTCGTTTGTGGATGCGGATGGGAATGTGCTGTCGCATGAAGTTGACACGTGGAACACGGCGGGGGAGTCGACGGTGTGGGTGAGAATTCCGAGCCTGGTGAATGGGACGACGTTCCGGATGCGGTGGGGGGATAGCGCGGTTACGGAATCGACGTCGACGAGTGCGACGTGGAACGCGGATTATGTGGGTGTGTGGCACATGGGCGAGGAGAGTGGGACGTGCGCGAACTCGTCGCAGTGTGGGAGCAAGTATGACGCGACGCCGTGCGCGGAGTTGAATGCGGAGGCGGCGAAGTATCGGTATTCGGGAACAGACGCGCCAGTCGGGTATGCGCGAACGACGGCGACGGCGAGTGGAGTAAACAATGCCGCGTGCTTGGCGGTGCCGAGTTATGACAAGGAGAATGTCCAGAGCAACTTCA
>CAVGIZ010000206.1:1875-3218 GCA_963629255.1 Anaerovoracaceae bacterium | reverse complement strand
ACTTAGTGGCGGATGATGATATCAAGTCAGGGACGGTGGTTAGACGGTGCGCCCCCGCGTTGGTTGTGCGGGGCTTTGGGGGTGAAAGCAACGATGGGGGCATTTAGGCGGGTTTGGTTAGGTTGCTTACGCGAATGGAAGGGAACCCTGGGAGCGCGGCAAAACGCGGGGCAGTTGATGAATGCCGCGGGGATTAGGTTTGCGCGGTGGGAGAAACTGCCGCGGGGGGAGGGGGTATTGGGGTGGGGAAAATCCCAATCCACCTTTTTTGATGTGGACCATTATTATAACAGATTGCGGGATTTTATAATTTCTTATTTACCCCCTTGACAGGGGATAAAAAAAAAATGGTATAATATATAGCACTGACGGTGGGATAGGTTTTGTCGGTGAGTAGCCGATGAGACGGAAGCCCAATAAAACAAGGAGATTATAGGAAATGAAGTGCAAGTGGATGAAAAGTGCCGCGGTGGTCGCGGGGGTTGTTTTTGCTGTGAATGCGGCAAAGGCAGAGGTAAAGTGGATTTATGATTCCACTGCAAAAACGTTGACGGGTATTCCTCCTGATGGGGAGACGGCCGCGATCTTTAGTTTGACGGATGAAGGGGAATTGACGATCACTTCCAAAAGTGCAGGCACGCAGAAGGTATTTGATTTGAGAAGTGCCGTGTTGCCAGAGGGGATTCCTACTATTAAGAAGATGGGGGTTATTCGGAGTAACTCCCTTGAGACGCTTTATATGCCAGAGACGGTGGAAGAAATTGCGAATGAATTTTGCAATTACAAGAGTTGGGCGCTTAATAATTTGAAGGCGGTGTATTTTCCTGAAGAAATTGCGCTCAAGAAGATTTCGGACAAGGCGTTTTATTATTCACCTGTGACGAATGTGATGGTGTTGTCAAAGGGGATTCGTGAAATTGGGAAGGAGGCGTTTTATGGGAGCAAGGCACCAGAAATACATTTGCCTTCTACACTGGAGATTATTCGGGATGGTGCATTTAATTGGTGCGAGGCCAAGCATTTTGAGCCGTGCATTCCTGGGAGCGTAACGAACATTGGGGTTTCTGCGTTTGCTAACTGTTCGATGACGAATGAAGTGAGGGTTGGATTTGGGACGAATGAGAAGACGGGGGAGCCGTTATGGGTTGAATTTGAGGTTGGGGCGAATGACACAAGTAAGGCTTTTATGACGCCTAAGTTTACGTCGATTAAGTTTGGTCCAGGCGTTCGGCATGTGCCGCGGCTTTTTTATAATGCGGGTTGGTTGTATAATTTGGCGTCTGTTGAGTTGGGGGAGAATGTAAGGACGTTTAATGATTGTTATTATTTGGCGAATGCTTTGT
>CAVGIZ010000206.1:0-1865 GCA_963629255.1 Anaerovoracaceae bacterium | reverse complement strand
AAATGATTTGACGATTGTGGAACATGGGGATGTGAACTATGCGACATTTCCTGTTGGTGGGACGCTGAAGGAATTGACGTTGAGTGGGTGGCTTGATTTTTCGTGTGGGTCTGGAATTCCATTTCCGGAGGGGTCGAGGTATGCATTGAAGATGCGGCTTTTGGTGCCGGGTGACAATGTGAAGTGGGCGGCGTTTGTTGCGGATAAGACGAAGGTTTTGCCATGGGGGAAGTGTTCGACGACGGACCAGTCGACGTATAAGACAATGTATGGTGAAGATGCGATGGAGCCGGCAGGGATTACGATTGAAGAGTCGGGCGGGTATAACCGTATTTACATTGTGACGAACACCGCGGCACTTGCGGGGAGTGTGGTGAAGATTGGGGAATGTGCGAGTGGATTTGGGACGGTTGAATGTTCGCCGCAACCGGATGAGAAGGGGGTTTACGAGAATGGGAAGAAAGTGACGATTGAGTTCAAGCCGGCGACGGGCGTGACGTTCACGGGTTGGGAAGGAGATGTGGATGAAGTGGACAAGATGAAGACGAGTATTACGGTTGTGGCGACGAATGGTGTGAAGAATGTGAAGCCGACGTTTACGGCGACGTATCTTGTGTATGATGAGGAGGCGAATGAATTGACGGATGGGCAGTGGGTTGCGACGACGACGGGGACGCGTGAGGCGTTGACGGTGGGGAATATCAAGCGGTTGGTGCATACGGGGATTACGAGTAAGAATTTGAGAAGTGCCGCGTTTGAGTTTGATTTGACGAAGCCGATTTTGGGAGGAGGCACGATTGTGGGGGTGACGAAGTTTGGTTCATTGCAGAGTTATCGGACAAGTGTGAAATTGCCAGAGACGTTGCGGAGTATTGGGACGGGTGTCTTTATTAGTTATGGCACGGCGATTGAGCCGTATGTGCCGGATAGTGTGACGTCTGTTGGGCAAGATGCATTTGCGGATTCGAATATGTCGGGGAATTTTCGTTTAGGGTTTGCGAAAGATTCGGCGGGGAATGTGATTGAGACGACGCTTGAGAAGCAGATCTTTTTGCGTGGCGGGCGGAAGACGGGGCCGAAGGTGGAACTTGGGCCGGGGATTTATTCTATTCCAGATGCGGCGTTTAGTCAGGGGACGAACAAGGATCCATTTGGTAGTTTGTGTGGGTCGGCGCTTGATGTGTGGATGGGAGAGAATTTGACGAATGGTACGGCGGCGGCGATGCTCAATTTGGGTGGGACGAATAATGCGATTACGATTCATTATCAAGGGGATATGTTCAATGGGTCGAGCGGGTTGTTCATGAATAAGCTGTATACGAAGGTTAATAGTAAGGACACATGGACGGGATGGGGAGAAGTGCCGCGGGAGTATCGGATGAGGTTTTATGTGGGTGCGGATGGGTGCACGAAGTGGCATGAGTTTTTGGCGGATCAGACGAAGGTGCGTCTTTGGAAGACATTGGATGCGGCGGAGCAGGCGAAGTATTGGGAATGGTTCCCTGAAGAGACATTTGGAAAGAAGACGCCGTATGGTTTGACGACCGCGGCGGCTGTTCAGACGAATGATTTCCCTGAGGCGTATGGGTTGCCAGCGAATCAGTGGGTATTTTCATTGAAGACATCTGGGTTTGTGATTCGGGTGCAGTGAGTTCCCAAGGTTTCGGGGGCGGCGCCCCCGCTCCCCCGCGAAGGCAGGACAAACTTAGTGGCGAATGATAATATCAAGCTAGGGACAGCGGGGCGACGGAGCGGGCCGCGGCAAAACGCGGGACAAAAGGGGTGAAGTGAAATGAAGAAGTTGATTGGATTGATTATTTGTGGCGCGGCGGTTTTGGGGGTTGGGGCGAGGCCGCTTGATAATA
>CAVGIZ010000205.1:0-3280 GCA_963629255.1 Anaerovoracaceae bacterium | reverse complement strand
GCTCGATTGCGTGGGCTGAGGCGGTTCGGGTGTATGTTGCACCGGCTGGGACGGGCGATGGGTCGAGCTGGGATTCGCCGACGACATTTGAAGGGGCGATGTCGATTGGGGCTGGGAATAAGGAGATTGAAGTTTGGATGAAGGAAGGGACGTATTTGAAGACGGCGGATTCTGTGACGTACAATTTCAATCAGGCGTTGATGGTGCGCGGCGGATTTGCTGGGACGGAGACAAGTGCCGCGGAACGTGCGGCGGGGACGTATTCGACGATTGATGGTCAGGATTTGTATAACACATTTGTGGCATACGTTCGTAAGTCGGCGGAGTTTGAGCGGGTGATTTTCACGAAGAGTCGGACGCAGGGTTTCAATAAGTCGCAGAACGGTTCTGTGACGTTGAAGGATTGTCAGTTTGTTCGGAACGGGATTACGGCTGGGAACTTTTGGGGGCGTGGTGCGGGCATTTGGGGCAATACGAGTTCGTCGGAGGTTGTGATTGAGGACTGCGTGTTTGATCGGAACACGGTGACGAACATGGTCAATGACATGGGTGCGGGATGGGGTCTTTATTTGGAAGGGGCGAAGTCGGCGCGGATTGTGAATTGTTCGTTTGAGGATGATGGGTATGCGCATTCGATTACGAACCGTGCGGGGAATCGGACGGGTGCGACGGTGTTGTCGGTTAAGAATGCGCCGGTGGCGGTGACGAACTGCACGTTTGTTGGGAACATGCTGTATGCGGGCAGTTGTGGTGCGGTGGTGTGGCTGAATGGAAATTGCGATGGGAGCACGTTTGACCATTGCGTTTTCAAGGGGAATCGGTTGATTATGGGTGGGAACTATCCAGAGAGTTCGACTTCTGCGACGGGCGTATTCAATGTGGAGTTGGGGGCGAAGGAGCGGACGGTGGACATTACGAGTTGCACGTTTGCGTATAACATTTCGGCGACGTTGTATGGTGCGGCGGGATTGAATGTGTTGAGCGGGACGGCGAATGTGAAGGATTCGATTTTCTATGGGAATGTGATACCGGCGACGGGGAGTGGTGACAATGATGTGATGGTGCTGAGTGGGTCGGGCGCGGCGAATATTTCGTACACGATGATTGACCATGTGCCGGCGACGGCGGTGTGTGAGAGCATGGTGATTGGGACGCCTGATTTTGTGACGAGTTTGGAGACGTTCCTTTCGTACATTTATATGAATGGGGGCGAGGCGACGTATCCGAAGGTGAATAAGGATCCGCACGAATTGACGTTCAAGGGGGATGATGAGACGTACGCGGCAGTTTTGGCGATGGATGTGCATTGCAAGTCGAAGGCGGGGTATTATAAGAATGATGGGCAGTTGTATGATGATGCGACGGTGACGTCGCGTGCGATTGATGCGGGTGATGTGGAGAGTGCGTATGGGAATGAAGGGACGCCGAATGGTGGGCGGATTAATTTGGGTGTGTATGGGAACACGGCGGAGGCGGCGAAGTCGATTGTGGGTGGTCAGCCTGAGTTGGCGGTGAGCGATGTGAAGCTTGAGTGGGTGGATGGGTATACGCAGCCGAAGGTGACGGCGACGATTGGGGGCGCGGCCGAATATAACGCGACGGTGGCGATTATGATTTCGACGGATGGTTCGAATTATACGAAGGCGTATGAAGTGAGTGGCGTGCGGAGTGGGGAGAGCGTGACGTGGACGTATCCGGGGTATATGGAGAGCGCGGCACATTTGTATTATTCGGTGGTGGTGACGGCACCTGGGGCGAGCGAGGTGAAGATTGACCAGGATTCGGCGGTGAGCGGCGAGGTGCCGCCGTGGTATGGCAAGGGTGGAGACGCGGCAAAAATTGTGCATGTGCGGGCGGGGGCGAATGGAAAGAAGGATGGCACGAGTTGGACGGATGCGTATGTTTCGTGGTCGCAGGCGGTGAAGGGGATGACGTCGACGCGCAATGAGATTTGGGTTGCGGGGACGAATGTGGTGGATCGGGAGATTAGCACGTACAAGCCGAATTTTCATTTCACGATTCGCGGCGGATTTGATGGGAGCGAGAATGCGATTGAGGAGCGTAAGGCGGGGGTTATTTCGGTTGTGGATGGTGCGGATGCGTATGACATGTTGACATTGGAGACGACGAAGACGACGATAGTGGAGAGAGTTGTGTTGATGCGTGGAAAGACGCGCGGCGTTTATCGCAAGGGCAATGGCGGCGCGTTGATTATGAAGGATTGCCGGCTTTTGATGAATGGATTGAGGGCTGGGAATACGAATGGTCGCGGCGTTTATGTGGAAGGCAATGCGACGACGGAGGCTGTGTTTGAAAGGTGTTCGTTTGAGGGGAATATTGACGGCATTCCTTCGTATGATGCGGGGTGTGGCTATGGTGTTTATGTGACGAGTCTTGGCAAGGCGGTGCTTGTGGATTGTGTGTTTTTGACGAATGGGTATCGGTATACGCAGGGGAATCTTTCGCATCGTAGCCGGCCGTCCATTTTTGAAGCATACAAGACGCTGGTGGCGTTGACAAATTGTGCGTTCATTGCGAATCGCACGTCGGGTGCAACGAGCGGTGCGGTGGTGTATCTTTCGGACAATTGCGATGGGAGTACATTTGACCATTGCGCGTGGGTGGGCAATTCGATTTTCAAGACGAACGATGGGTGGAGTGAGAAGACGACGTCGCAGATGAGTGTTTTCGGAATTGGGCTTGGTGCGTTGGAGCGGACGGTGGAGATGAACAATTGCACGGTTGCGTATAATTTGAGTTGCACGGTGTATAATGCCGCGGGGATTGATGTGCATTCGGGGACGCTCAATATTCGGAACTCGATTATTTATGGGAACATTGTTCCTGCGACATCGACGGCGACGGATAATGATTTGGTGGTGCTGGGGACGGAGGACAAGGCCGCGGCAAATGTTTCGTATACGCTGATGGACCATACGCCGGAGACGGCGACGTGTGAGAACATGGTGATTGGTGTGCCGCAATTTGTGACGCCGGTGGAGACGTTCATGAGCTACATTTATACGAACACGACGGCTGAAGCGGCGTTCCCGAAGGTGAATACGAAGCCGATTGATATGCGGTTCAATTGGGATGATGAGACGGTGGCGGCGGTTGTGAATTTGGATGTGCATTGTTTGTCGCGGGCGGGGTATTATAAGAATGATGGGTTGAAGTATATGGATGCGAAGGTTGGGTCGCCGGCGGTGGATGCGGGGGACCCGACGAGTGATTTTACGAAGGAAGGTGCGCCGAATGGGCATTGTGTGAATTTGGGGTT
>CAVGIZ010000204.1:0-3390 GCA_963629255.1 Anaerovoracaceae bacterium | reverse complement strand
CCCCCCGCTCCCCCGCGAAGGTTGGGCGGGGCTTTTGGGGCGAAAGCAACGACACTGGCATTTAGGCGGGCTTTGAAAGTTTGGAAGGTTGGTGGTCCAGCACAGAAGAGACCATCGACGCGAGGGGGCGCGGCGGATTTTTTATAATTTTGCATTTTCCCCCTTGACAGGGGGGGGGGGGTAAATGTGATATAATACACGTATTGAAACTCTTAAAAGGAACTAGGCTTATGAAAACATCAATGTTTATTAGGGTTTGCGCTTTTCTTGGAATTGGCGCGATGGGTCTTTTTGCGTCGAATGCGGCGTTGGGTGCGCCGAAGTATCAGGCGGAATTGTCCGTTTCGGGATATGCTGGGTCGACGACGCTGACGGACTTTCCGGTGTTGGTGAGGATTTCGGCGGATAAGATTTCGGGGTTTGCGTATAGTCAATGTGCCGCGGCGGACGGGAGCGATATTTCGTTTGTGGATGCGGATGGGACTGCGCTGTCGCATGAAGTTGATACGTGGAACACGGCGGGTGAGTCGACGGTGTGGGTGAGGATTCCGAGTTTGACGAATGGGACGACGTTCAGGATGCGGTGGGGGGATAGGTCGCCGACGAGTGTGAGCGCGGCAAAAACGTGGAACTCGAATTATGTGGGCGTGTGGCACATGGGCGAGGAGAGCGGGGTGTGTGCGAACTCGACTTCGCTTGGGATGGCGCTAGATGCGGTGCCGAAGGGGGATACGGTGAATAGTGTGCGTTATGAGGGGACGGATGCGCCGATTGGGTATGCGCGGACGACGGCGACGAGTGCGGCGAGGGGGTATCTTTCGATTCCGTCGTATAATGGGATGATTGATGGTGGGAACGTGGGCGATACATTTACGATGTCGGGTTGGGCGCGTTTTGATGCGATTAAGAGTAGTGAGTATCCGCGGCTGTTTTCGCGCAAGACGGCTTATAACAGTGAGGGCTGGGAAATTGAAATCAGCAACAACAGTTGGACGAGGTTCACGGCGCGTGGGGCGACGCATGTGGGGGCGGGGGGCAGTCTTCCGACGCTTCAGAATGCGTGGGTGCATGTTGTGCTAGTTTATAGTGGGGCGTCGCTTTCTGTTTATGGGAATGGCGCGGCGATTCTTTCGAACAGTGCTGCGATTAAGGCGGCGACGGATTGTGATAAGCCGCTTTCCATTGGATGCGATTCGGATGGAGATGGGAGTTATGCGATTGGTCAGTTTGATGAGTGCCGGTTGATGAAGGGCGCGGCGAGTGCGGACTGGGTGAAGGCGGAATATGACGCGGCGATGAATGCAGAGTTTGTGACGGCGAGCGCGGCAGAAGTGCTTCCTGTGGCGACGCCGAAGACGACGAGTGCGGGATGGCAGTCGATTGATGTGGAATTTGCCGCGGAAGAAGCGGCGCGGAATTTGATTGTTGTTTGGGGCGATGAGGATAAGGGGACGACACTTTCGGCGTGGGGCGAGAACAAGGCGACGATTGCGGTTGGGGCGAATGATACGAAAGCGAGTTATTCGTCGTTTCCGGAAGGGTGGGGAACGAGCGTGAAGGTGATGCGTTTCTTCTTTGAGGGGACGGCGCTTTGGTCGAATGTGATTACGTGGTATGATCCGGACATTCCTGTTGTTGGGGCGTTGACGTTGGATGGTTCGGGTGGTGACGCGATTCGTGTGACGGGTCGAGTTGAATCATTTAGTGGGGAGAAATGTGTGGTGAAGGCGTATTGGGGGACGAGTGAAGAGGCGTTGGTGGAATGGGTGGATGTGAGCCAGGAGTTGACGGAGCCGGGGGCGTTTGAGTTGGAGCTTGTGGGGGAGGCGTTGAAGCCGGGGACACTTTATTATGTGCGAGTGGAGGCGGTGCCGACGGATGGGACGGCTGGGGAGAGTGCGGTTGGGTCGGTGACGACCGCGGCAGATACGGTGAGTTTTTCGGTGGTGCCGACGGTGACGACCGAGCATATTACGGCGACGGCGTCGGGGACGGTGGCAGACCTTGGGATGCATGGGACGGTGAAGGTTTCGCTGTGGGCGAAGCTTAAGGATAGTGCGGATGAGTATGTGCAAGTGGGCGAGACGGAGCTGACGAAGGCGGGTGCGTTTTTGTTTTCGGGGAAGCTTGGTGGGTATGGCACGTATGTGTATGAAGTGCGGGTGACGAGTGTTTCGCAAGGGGGTACGGCGGAGACGGCGGCGACGGCCGCGAGCGGGAATGTGACGCCGAAAGATACGACGACGTATACATGGCAGGGCGGAGAGGAAGGCGTTTGGGAGGAGGCGGCGAATTGGGATGATGGGCTTGGCAATCAGGGCGATTCGTATGGGTATCCGCAGAGTTCGGACGCGACGGCGACGTTTGCGCAAGGGACGACGGCGACGATTACGCTTAATGCGAGTTACGTGGTCAAGATTACGGCGAACGCGGCCAATCTCAATTTGACGATTAAGAGCGGGGAAGGGCTTTCTGCCGCGCCGATGTTGACGAGTGGATTTACAACGGGCGGCAAGAATAGCACGATCACGCTGGATGGCATCAAGGTTGTTAAAGGTAATGCGAATGTGGATATGAGCGAAGGGGGCAAGCTGATTCTTCAGAATGGGGCCACGATGTCGGGGGTTCGCGATATCAACTGCCGCTCGACGGGGGCTGGGATTTATCTGAAGGGCGAATCCACGCTTTCGGCCGCGTATGCGAATTTTGGTCCGTGCGAGATTGAGATTGATAATTCGACGCTTACGTTTTCGGGTGGCGTGATGTTGTATGGCGCATCATCTGGGGCGAATTTGGAGTCGACATTCCGGTTCAAGGGCGCACAGCCGCTTTTCAAGGTTTCTGCCGCGGATCCTTGGTTCTCGGTCGATTCGAAGCATCCGAATTTTGCCGGCACGTTTGAGTTCTTTGTGCCAGAGGGTGGCTACGCGATGGCGCCGTTCCAATGCCCGCAGAATGGTAATCGGACGAATGTCTTTGGGGGAGATCCGGTGTATGGGAGTGCAGTCGTTCGGGTTGCGGAGACTTCGCCTGTGTTTGCGAAGATCCCGGCGAAGAAGGATCGGGAGATGGTTTTGATGAGTTGGGATGTGACGGGGTTGAACAAGGACTTCCTTTCGGTGGAGGCGTCCAGGAAGGGTGAGTTTGTCTGGGGCGATGAGGCTACGGAGGGCAAGCCGTTGACATTGAGTTACAAGATCAATGCTGGCGGGATGGTTATAAGGATACAGTAAAGAGGTTAGATGCGGGCGATGTCCGCGGCGATTTGTGCGCGCAAGGCCTCGAGCGAGTCAAACTTCTTCTCGGGACGAATGAAGTCATAAAAAGCGACATCAACGTTTTCGCCGAGGCGCGGCAGATTTTGTGTTGGCTCGAGAAGATGAACTTCGA
>CAVGIZ010000203.1:0-3449 GCA_963629255.1 Anaerovoracaceae bacterium | reverse complement strand
TACGCACATATTGTACCATAAATTTCATCAACTTTCTATCTACTATTGGAACTATCTTTTTGCAAACGGTTTTCACTTTTGATTATCGGATAACTTGACCCCCTTTTCGCCTCTCCTCATCCCTTAACTGCCGCGGCGTCATCCCCGTCCCATTCTTCACAAATCTCGTGAAATGTGACGCGGAAAGAAAACCCGCCCGCACCGCAATCTCCCCCAAGCTCAAATCCGTCTCCTCCAACAATTCCCTCACATACCTCAACTGCTCCCCCCGAATATACTCCGATGGCGACTTCAGCCCCGAGCGCATAAACGCCTTATAAATCGACACCCGGCTCACCCCCAACTCTCCGCAAACCCCTTGCAATTGCACCACTTTCTCGCGCCCCCTCCTCCGAATAATCCGCATCGCATCCCACACCATCATCTCCCCACTCTTCCTCATCTCCATCGCTTCCGTCCGCAAAAAATCCTCAAAATACGACCGAAACGCATGCACAGTCTCAACGCCCTTCCTCGCCGCCCCCATCCGCTTCAACTCCTGAATCCCCTCATAGTGCGAACTCGTCTTCCCCTGCGCACAATCAAAAAATCCCAACTCATCAAACTTCGCTTCCGCCCCATCCCCATCAAAATGCCCATACACCAATCGATTCTTTTTTTCAATCGATGTCATCGTCACAAAGTTGTGCGAATATAAAACGAGCGCCTCACCCTCCCTCAATTCAATCGCCTCACGATGCCGAAACTCCAACCGAAACGCCCCCTCATAACACCGCATCACCCGCACGCCCCAAAGGCAAATATTGTCATAGAGCTTCTTCGGCCCATCCACAATCTCGCCTATCGCGCGCACCCGCACATCCATCCCAGCGCCCGCTCCAACTTCTTCAAATCGTGTCTCTTCCCACATTTAGCAAAACTCCTTTCTCGACAACTCCCTCGCATCAACGAGAAAGCCCTCTAGAAGCCCTGTATGCGCTTTCCCTATTACAGTTGGGGGGGGGGGGTAGAAAAGTCAAGCGCCGCGCCAGCCGCACTCAAACACGCATTAAAACGAACCCGCCGCGCAGCACTTCTACCGCACGTCAAATTCATACGCTCGTTCTCTTCTGCTGACCTCAAATGACTACTCACCTTCGTAAGATGCTGATATTGTACCATATTTGACCCCATGCTGTCAACCCCAGAATCAAAATTTCTACAAAGCTCCAACCCATAGGCGGAGCCGGGGCACCCACCCGGGTGCCCCTCGCAAAATCGAAATTCTATCTCGAGTCTTCGCATATGCCTCTACACTATACTACCCCGCAGAGGCCAAAATCTTACGCGGAAATTTTAAAAATCTCTCTTCCCCTCGGTAAGCTCTCGGGCTTGCTGATAAAACTCCGCATTTCTCTTCCGCATCAATCCCCCAATCGTATCCGGCCCCCTAAACTCAATCACATTAAACGCCCCATCATAAGGCTCTACGTACTTACTCCTAGGAATCCACTCATCATCGCAATTGATAAAATTCAAATAAACTCCATTCTTCAAACTGTACATGATTCCCCCACTCGGCCCCTTCTTCGAACGATTCAATAACACGCAATTCGTCAAACAAAGTCTCGCCCCTTGAACCCCCGTAATATCCGCATCCAACGTCCCCGGACCAATCACCCAATACTCCCTCCCAGCCTTCAACCGCACCGGCTCCGCCAGCACCCTCTCCTGCCCATTCAACCTCGTCACACGCGGAAAGTAATCTTTCACCGCTCCGTATATCAAGCCTCCCAAGACCGCCGCGCCAATTATCCCACTCGCCACAACCGCGGCAAATCTCGCCGCCTTCCGCAACCTCACCGCGCGTATAAACTCCTCCGCACTCTGATACCGCCTCTTCGGAATCGAACTCGTCGCGCGACTAATAATCTTCTCCCAAAACCGCGGCACTTTCCCTCCAAAACATTGATCCGCCAACACCCCAAGCGCATGAATATCCACCGCACTCGTAATCGCCGCGCCCATGAATTGCTCCGGCGCCGCATAAAGCGGTGTCCCCGCAACCTTCTCCTCCTGCGACCCCTCACGCTCCACCAAACCAAAATCAATCAGTACCGGCCGACCCTTCCGATACAAAATATTCTGCGGCTTCAAATCACGATGCACAAAACCCATCTTGTGCAATTCCCCCACACCACGCGCCACCGCACACAAATACTCCGCAATCTTCTCATCCGTCCGCGGCAATTCCCCAGGCTCTAAAATCTCAATCGTGTAATACTTGTGCCCATGCGCCTCCCCATACGTGTAAAAATGCGGAAAACATTCTTCCTTCACCACCGACAAAATCTTCGCCTCTTCAAAAAAATGCCCAGCCGCCTTCTCCTTCATCAAAATCTTTATCGCCGCAAACGTCCCCAATAAAATATGCCGCACCCGATAAACCTCCGACGTCCCGCCCTTGCCAATAAACGCAACAATCTCCCAATCCCCAAATATATCCCCCTTCTCAAACGTCGCACGCTCTATCGGCTCACACCCCTTCAAATACGCCTCAAGCGCCTTCTCCTCATTCGCATCCATTCGCAAGCTTCTCCAACCGCTCAACCGCCTCTGCCAACTTCTTCATCATCCGACTCTTAATCTGATCCACCGCATTGCGCTCCACCCCATGCTCCTCCGCCACAACCGCCGGATCCTCACCCCTCGACACCCGCTCAAAAATCTGCTTCGTCCGACTATAAATCGTCTCGTCCGCCATCACCTCCTGACGCGCCAACTCAAATATCGCCTCCTGCCGAACCTTCATCGGCTTCTCCGCCTCTCGCGCCCTCTCCGCTCGAATAATGTCCCCATACCCATCCATGTTCTTCGCCACCGTCGCTCGCTTATCAATCTCATCCAATGACTTCCGACGCAAAACCCCAATCACAAAATTATGAAACGCACCCTTCTTGTCCGGCTGATACTTGTAATTCGGCAACGCCCCAACAATCGCAATCAACGTCTCCTGAATCATGTCATCCGCATCCAAATCAGGAAAATGATTCTTCATGTACACCTTCATAATCGGAACATACCCCTGCACGAACTCGGTCCAACGCGCATGCTTTGGATCGCTCGCCAAGTCCTTCAAAAGTGTCATCGATGTATCAGGAATCTTTGCCATAAATCAACCTCTCTCTACGTTGCAATGCATAGTATACCATAATTGACACCAACCGTCAACCCCCTTTTTCCCAAAAATCTGCCGCGCCCATCCACCCACACTTTTCATGAAAAGTGGATCAACTCAATTTCAATTGTCAAAGTTCAAGGCTGTAACCAACATCATACCAATCTTGGTAACCTTGCTGTACGTAGCATAATCGAATTGATATGCCATATTTTGTTACCTCTTTTTCGTTGTTTATGTGTGCCCTGGAACGATAGGACGCTTTTGCTGAGTTACGCGCGTAACCTAGCAA
>CAVGIZ010000202.1:0-3572 GCA_963629255.1 Anaerovoracaceae bacterium | reverse complement strand
CAAAAGCTTGCGCTTTTGGCACAGGACAATGGGGCGACCCAAGGTTTCGGGGGGGGGGCGGCGGCCCCCGCGAAGGTTGGGCGGGGCTTTTGGGGTGGAAGCAAGGATGGGGGCATTTAGGTGGAGAGAGGTTAGATTGCTTGTGTGGGGGGTTGAATGTTGGGCGGAAATATGGTATAATATGCGGCGTTCTGATATGTCAGGACAAATATTCCATGATAAATTCTAAGGAAGAAAGGTTAGGTAAGTAAATGAACTACAAGTATGTGTGCCTGAATCCGATAGCGGATGTGGGCTTGAAGGGTCTGACTGAGGCGTATGAGCGGACGGAGGATTTCGCGGAAGCGGATGCTGCGTTTGTGCGTTCGGCGAAGATGGACGAGTTGGCTGTTGGCGAGAATTTGCTGGCGGTGGCGCGTGCGGGTGCGGGTGTGAATAACATTCCGCATGCTGAGTATGCGAAGAAGGGCATTGTTGTTTTCAACACGCCTGGCGCGAATGCGAATGGTGTGAAGGAGCTTGTGATTGCGGCGATGCTTTTGGCGAGTCGCGACATTGTGGGCGGCATTGAATGGGTGAAGGCGAATGCCGCGGATGCCGCGATTAACAAGACGGCCGAGAAGGCGAAGAAGGCGTTTGCGGGGACTGAGATCATGGGCAAGAAGCTTGGCGTGATTGGGCTTGGTGCGATTGGTCAGAAGGTTGCGAATGCGGCGGTGAAGCTGGGGATGGAAGTTTACGGGTTTGATCCGTATTTGAGTGTGGATGCGGCGTGGAATTTGGACCATGCGGTGAAGCACTGCAAGAATGTGGAGGCGATTTATGAGGCGTGCGATATCATTACGATTCACGTGCCGGCGCTGGAGACGACGAAGGGGATGATTAATGCGGAGGCGATTGCGATGATGAAGAATGGCGTCATTGTGATTAATGCGGCGCGTGATGCCTTGGTGAATGAGAAGGATATGCTCGTGGCGCTTGAGAGTGGGAAGGTGCGGCGGTATGTGTCGGACTTTCCGAACGCGACGACGGCGGGTCAGAAGGGGTGCATTGTGATTCCGCATTTGGGGGCGTCGACGGAAGAGGCGGAAGATAATTGCGCGGTGATGGCCGTGAAGGAGATGCGTGATTATTTGGAGAATGGGAACATTGTCAATTCCGTGAACTATCCGATGTGCACGTTGGGGGCGGCGAACAAGGCTGGTCGCATTGCGATTTGCCACAAGAACGAGACGAACATGCTGGGCACGTTCACATCGATTTTGGGGAATGCGAAGATTAACATTGACGCGATTGCGAATAAGTCGCGCGGTGATTTTGCTTACACGCTGATTGATACGGACACGCCCGTGCCGGCGGACGTTGTGAAGGCGTTGAAGGCAAGTGCCGCGGTGATTCGTGTGCGTGTGATTAAGTAAGGATTGCAGGCGATGGGATACGCAAAGAAGCGTGCGACGGCAGGTGCGGCAACACGTTCGGTGGCTGTGGCCGCTTCTTCTGCGTCTTCTCATGAAGTTGAGGGGGAGAAGGGCGGTGCGGTTCAGGGGGCGAAGGCGAAGTCGATTTGGCAGATGGAGGTTGGGTCTGGGAAGCCGAAGACGGTGATGAAGCGGACGGAGGTTTTGCTTTTCACGTCGGAGCTCGCGGATTTGATTGAGGCAGGGATGACGTTGGGGCAGGCGTTGAAGGCGTTGGCGAATCAGGGGGAGGAGCGCAGTGCGCAGCGGTATGTGGCGAAGGATTTGTGTGAGAGGATTGTTGGGGGCGAGAGTTTTTCTGAGGCGTGTATGCATCATCCGAAGACGTTTCCGCCATTGTATGCGAACATGTTGCGAGCGGGTGAGGCGTCTGGTGCGATGGTGGAAGTTTTGCATCGGCTGGTGGAGCATTACGAGCGGAACGACAACATGTATGGGAAGATTAAGGGTGCGATGACGTATCCGATGATTGTTTTGTGTGTTGGGGTGGTGGCGATTGTGATTACGTTGACGTGCATTATACCGAAGTTTGAGAAGGTGTTTGCGAAGATGGGTTCGGAGTTGCCGGCGGTGACGCAGGGGTTATTGGACATGAGTAATTTTATGATTAGTTATGGGTGGGTGCTTTTGATATTGGGGGTTGTTGGGGTGACGTGGTTTATGAAGTGGAAGGCGACGCCGGCGGGGCGGTACAAGGTTGATAGTTGGAAGTTGAAGGTGCCGCTTGTGAAGGGGATTGTGGCGGCGGGTGCGTATTCGAGTTTGGCGTACACGTTGATGACCTTGTTGAAGAATGGTGTGAATGTTTTGCAGGCGTTGAAGATTTGTGAGGAGACGTGTGGGAATGCGGTGATTGGAGAGGCGTTGGCGACGGCGCGCAAGAGGGTGACGGATGGCACATCGATTTCGGGGCCGTTGGCGTCATCGGGTGTATTTCCGCGGTTGATGACGGACATGTTGGCGATTGGGGAGCAGTCGGGGGATTTGCCGTCGGCGTTAGGGAATATTGGCAAGCGGTATCAGCGGGATATGGATCGGAATATCGCGGCATTTACGAGTGCGTTGGGGCCGATGATGATTGTGATGATTACGATTGTGATTGGGTATGTGGCGGTGGCGATTATGACGGCGGTGATGAATGTGTCGAATGGAATTGGGTAAGGAATTGGGTCAGGAGGAATTATGTTAGAAGTGACGTTGTTGAGTGTGTTGCAAGGGGTGGCGGAGTTTCTGCCGATTTCGAGTTCGGGGCATTTGGTGTTGGGGAAGGCATTATTGGGGATGGGCGATGTGGGGATGCGGCTGGATATTTTCTTGCATGTGGGGACGCTGGTGGCGGTCGCGGCATTTTATTGGGCGATTATTTGGCGGGTGGTGAGGAATTTGGAATGGGCGTACATGGGGAAGATTATTTTGAGTGCGGTGCCGGCGGGGATTGTGGGGGTGCTGTTCAAGGATGAGTTGGAGGCGGCGTTTGCGAGCCCGAAGATGGTGGGCGCGGCACTTATTTTCACGGGGGTGGTGCTGACGGCGACGCGGTTTATGAAGGCGGGGGTGAAGGATGTGAGTTGGGGACGGGCGATGTGGATGGGGTTTGCGCAGGCGGTGGCGATTTTGCCGGGGGTTTCGAGGAGTGGGATGACGCTGGCGGCGGCGCGGGCGAGTGGGGTGGATGCGGAGAAGAGTGCGGAGTTTTCATTTTTGATGTCGGCGCCGCCGATTGCGGGCGCGGCACTTTTGCAGATTTTGGACGCGATGAAGGCGGTGGATACGACGGCTGAGGTGAGTTGGGGGATGACGATTTATGGCGGGGTTGTTGCGGCGGTGGTGGGATATTTTTCGCTGAAGTTGTTGGTGGCGTCGTTGAAGGGGCGTTGGTTTTGGCTGTTTGGGCCGTATTGTTTTGGGGTTGGGGTGGCGACGTTGTGTCTCGGCTAGGCGCTGGATGTGCCGCGGCGGGTGGGGCGACGTTGTGTCTCGGCTAGGCGCTGGATGTGCCGCGGCGGGTGGGGCTTAGTTTGTGTGGCTGGTGTGTTAGCTGCACTTCGGTTCGGGGCAACGGTACTCCCCATTCCCTTTCGGGCGATTTCGGCG
>CAVGIZ010000201.1:0-3586 GCA_963629255.1 Anaerovoracaceae bacterium | reverse complement strand
GAGCAACGGACTGAAAATCCGTGTGTCGCCGGTTCGATCCCGGCCTTGGCCACCAAGTTGCGAAGGCAAGAGATTTTTAATTTCAAATGTGTTGTTTGTGGAGCGCCTGGAAACGGGTGCTTCCTTTTTTTTTGTGTGTGGTTTGGGGTGTGATAAAAATAGTGAAAAAAGTAGTGAATACCCCATTGACCGCTGGGCGGGAATATGGTATAATATACGCCACTTATTTCTAATAGCCCTCACGAGGGGCAAAAGGAGCATACAAAGATGGCAAAGACGCCGAAATTCGCGAACGCGAAAGTGTTCGATTGGGTTGATAAATGGAACAAGGTTTGCACGCCTGACAAGATTCAGGTCGTGACAGGAACCAAGGCTGAGCATTTCGCAATTTGCGAGATGATGGTCAAGAAGGGGCAGTTCATCAAGTTGAACGAGAAGAAGCGTCCTGGCTGCTATCTCGCTCGCTCGCATGAAAGCGATGTTGCGCGTGTTGAAGGGCGCACGTTCATCTGCTCGAAGAACGAGATCGATGCGGGCCCGACCAATCACTGGATGGCGCCTGAAGCGATGAAGAAGGAGATGTTGGCGAAGTACAAAGGCTGCATGAAGGGCCGTACGATGTACGTGATTCCTTTTGCGATGGGTCCGATTGGCAACCCGATCACGCAGTATGGTATTGAGCTCACCGACTCGCCGTACGTTGTGGTGAACATGAACATCATGACGCGCACGGGCGATGCGGTGATTAAGCACCTTGGCAAGGATGGGGATTTCATTCCGTGCATTCACTCGGTGGGTGCGCCGCTCAAGAAGGGTCAGAAGGATGTGGCGTGGCCGTGTGCGAAGTCGATTGACGACAAGTACATCACGCAGTTCCCGGAAGAGCGCCAGATTTGGTCGTTTGGTTCGGGTTACGGCGGGAACGCTTTGCTTGGCAAGAAGTGCTTTGCGCTTCGTATTGCGTCGAAGCTGGCGAAGGACGAAGGCTGGATGGCGGAGCACATGTTGATTTTGACGTTGACGTCGCCGGCGAAGAAGCAGTATCACGTGACCGCGGCATTCCCGTCGGCGTGTGGTAAGACGAATCTCGCGATGATGTTGCCGAAGCTCCCGGGCTGGAAGCTGCAGACGATTGGTGACGATATTGCGTGGTTGAAGCCGGGTGCGGATGGGCGCTTGTACGCGATTAACCCTGAGAACGGGTTCTTTGGTGTTGCGCCGGGCACGTCGATGGATTCGAATCCGAACGCGCTGAAGAGCTGCAAGAAGGGGACGATCTTCACGAACGTGGTGCTGACGCCGGATGGTGACATTTGGTGGGAAGACATGGGCATCAAGGCGCCGAAGGAAGGTATTGACTGGAAGGGCAATCCTTGCTACGTGTGCGCGGATGATCCGTTCCGCATGGGCCCGAAGCCGGGTATGACGAAGGCGGAAATCAAGGAGTCGAAGTATGTGGCGGCTCACAAGAACTCGCGCTTCACGGCGCCGGCTGAGAACTGCCCGGTGCTGGACAAGGACGGCTTCAAGGGCATGTACAACAAGAAGCCGACCGGGGTGCCGATTGACGCGATTTTGTTCGGCGGGCGTCGTCCGTCGACAATTCCGTTGGTGAACGAAGCGAAGAGCTGGACGCATGGCGTGTTCATGGGTTCGGCGGCTGGCTCGGAGATTACCGCGGCAGTTATTTCGGACAAGATTGGCCAGGTGCGTCGTGACCCGATGGCGATGTTGCCGTTCTTTGGTTACAACGTGGCGGACTACTTCCAGCACTGGCTGGAGATGGAACGCACGTCGGCTGATGCGACGAAGTTGCCGAAGATTTACTTCGTGAACTGGTTCCGCAAGGGCGATGATGGCCGCTTTATGTGGCCGGGCTTTGGTGATAACAGCCGTGTTTTGAAGTGGATCTGCCAGCGTATTGAGGGCACGGTCAAGGCGAACGAGACGGCGATTGGTAACCTTCCGTTCGCGAAGGATATTGACCTTGCGAACAACGACGAGAAGGCGAAGTTCCACGTTGTCAAGGCGGACCTCGAGGAGATTCTCAAGGTTGACGTCGCGGGCTGGAAGAAGGAGATCGAGACGATTGGCGCGTCGTATGATGAATATGATGCGAAGCCGTCGAAGGATTCGAAGGTTGTGTCGAAGACGGCGCACCGCGTTCCTCAGGCTCTCCGCAAGGTTCTCGCGGACGTGACCGCGGCACTTAAGAAGTAATTCTTGAGGCTGTAAAGGTGAGCAGCTCCCAGTGAAAGCTGGGGGCTGTTTCATTTTTTTGAGGATTGTTTGGATTAGGGGCTAGACAAGCGGCCTGAAATATGGTATAATATGCGCCGATTTTGACGAATTGGAATCTACAAGATGTCTATAATTTTAGGATTACCGAAAGGCAGTTTGCAAGAGTCGACGTTCGCTCTCTTCAAGAGGGCGGGCTTCAACGTCTCTTGTTCGAGTCGTAGTTATATTCCGTCGATTGACGACGAGGAGATTAAGTGCCGTCTTTTGCGGCCGCAGGAGATGAGCCGGTATGTGGAGCTGGGTCTTCTCGATGCGGGCATTTGCGGGTACGACTGGGTGTATGAGAATGGCAGCGATGTGCAAGAGATTTGCGAGCTGAACTATTCAAAGGCGACGTCGAACCCTGTCAGGTGGGTGTTGGCGGTGCCGAATGATTCGAAGATTAAGTCGGTGAAGGATTTGCAGGGCAAGCGTATTTCGACTGAGGCGATGGGGCTTGTGAAGCGCTACTTGAAGAAGCACGGTGTGAAGGCCGATGTGGAATTCAGCTGGGGCGCGACGGAAGTAAAGGCGCCGGAGCTCGTCGATGCGATTGTGGATTTGACGGAGACGGGGTCGTCATTGCGGGCGAACAACTTGCGTATTGTGGATACGATTTTGACGTCGACGACGCGGTTCATTGCGAACAAGGCGAGCTGGAAGAACAAGGCCAAGCGCGCGAAGTTGGAACAGCTGAAGATGCTCCTCACGGGTGCGTTGGAAGCGCAGCGGCGTGTTTTGATCAAGTGCAATGCGCCGGCGAAGACGCTCGACAAGGTTGTGAAGACGCTCCCCGCGTTGCATGCGCCGACCGTCAATAAGTTGAACGACCCGAATTGGTATGCGGTTGAATCGGTTGTGGACGAGAAGCTCGTCCGTGATTTGATTCCGCAGTTGACCAAGAATGGAGCGACGGGCATTATTGAATTGCCGCTGAACAAGATCATTTTCTAAGTCCACCGTAAAACAATTAACAAAGGAGAACATAATGGGTTCGATCAAGAAGAAACGCCGGAAAAAAATGTCGAAGCATAAATACGACAAGCGCATGAAAGCGCAACGGCATAAAAACAAGTAAAGGGGAAGGCCCGGTGTTTCACCGGGCCTTTTCTTTCCAAGAACTTTCCAAAACCCATCCAATGGGGCCCACTACCAAATATTCAATTGTCAAAGATCAAATGCTGTAACCAGCTAGAAAGTGCCGCGGAAGCTATTTCTTCTTCATCGCCGCAGTCCTTCCTCGCGCTCGCGCACGCCGCACCCACGCCAAGTACACGTCCGAATCACGCTTCTCAACCTCCGTCAC
>CAVGIZ010000200.1:0-3695 GCA_963629255.1 Anaerovoracaceae bacterium | reverse complement strand
GTTTGCTGCTGCAGTGAAGCAAGTCGATTTTTAATAATACAAAGAAACTCAAAAAGGAAAACAAGAAATGAAAACGATTCTGATTATTGGCGTTGGCATCGCTGTTGGCGTTGCTGGTCTGCAAGGTTGTTCAAAGGAGGATCGCGAGGAGGCGATTTCACGTGTTGGGAAGGCGAGTCGCGCATTGAGCGGGGAGGTACGTCCAGACGATCAGGAACATGACGTTCCCAATGTCGTCCGTGCGCAACAGCGTAAGGAATGTATTCGGCAGAACACGCAATGGACGGCCGAGAATCAGTCGCTACACCCAGTTGAATACTGCCAGGCGAAGCTCGAGGACCTTAATGATTATGCCAAGCGATTAGAGGTTGTGACACACAAGATGATGGTCGCCAAGAGCGCTGCTAATCGTGAAATTGGTGACAATGAGGCAAACTTGAAGAACCTCTCCAAGTTTCTCGTGGACGCGAAGAAGGTATACAAGGAGAGCATGGACGCTGGGATGGATCGCGTGACGCTGGGTGGATTCAGTATGACGCTGGAGAAGGCTCGCGAGAAGATGGTCGAGGCGAACCGCAAGATTCCTTATCTGCAGGAGCGAATTGGCAAGCGTAAAAACATGATCAATCAGCTAGACAAGAATCTTGATGTCATCGCGGCCGAGCAGAAACGGCTCGTTGAGACTCGCGAGCGTATCCAGAATACGATTAGCGACTTGCAGCTGAAGAATGTGATTGAAGGTGATCAGGGTATTCGTGACGCGTTGAACGCAATCAACGACTCAATGGCATCACTGGGAGTTGACTATGACGATGCCGCGCTTTCCGATATCATCCAGATGCCGAAGTCTGCCAGCGTTGATGCTGAGTTTGAAAAGCTCATGGCAGAGTAAGCGAGGGGGATGAGATGCGCTGTATAGGAATAGTCGTCCTCCTTGTCATTATTTGGAATATTAGTAGTTGTTGCGTTAGTTGTTGCCATGAACAAGTTGCAGAGTTTAAGGCTCAGAAGGAGCTACGCATTCAGGCGGAAGAGCAGGCAAAGCGTGCGGCTGAGCAGAAAGCTCGTGAACTCGCGGCTAAGAAAGAGGCAGCCCGACAGGCGGCCTCGCGCGAGGAGAAACTTCGTAGCTTCACGCTGAAGGAGGCCCCGGTTCTTTGGACAACCTACCAAAATCTCCAAGCGGAGATTGAGAGTCAGGACAAAAAGATTAATGAACTGCGCGGCGCGCTCGAGTCGTTTGGACACAATCCAGACACGGATTCGGATTTTAATCGTATTTGCTCAATGCGGGACGAGATGATTGCTTCGCTTCGCACGATGCGTGCGAAGATTGAAGACGCCTATCTGGCGGCCCGTAAATACGAGGCGACGCCGAGCCGCAAGGACTATGCGGAACTACAACGCAAACTTCTTGAGGATGGTATTCAGGAAGCGGAGTCGGCGGCGAAGAAATTCACGGAGATGAGGAGCGAAAAATGAGATATGTGATTGTTGTGTGCTTACTCGGACTTCAACTATTAATGTTGATGGGTTGTCAGTCGTCTCGTCGGCCAGCGGTAGCGGTACATCCTTATCGCTCTTCTACGCTCAGAGAAACTGTGTTTATGCAGGTGCAGGAGCCGCCGCCTATGCTAGTACAGGAGTCGATTATGCCAGCGCAGGAGCCGCCGCCTATGCTAGTACAGGAGTCGATTGTGCCAGCGCAGGAGCGGATGAAGAGGCAGTGGACGGATCGCCAGATTGAGGTGCTGAGGACCTTCGCGTTGCAAGAATCACCTGCGCTTTGGCAGACGGTTCAGTCGTTGAAATCCGAGAGCGCAGCGAGGAAGGCTGAGCTCAAGAAATTGCGTGATGATCTTGTTCTGTTCGGACGCAATCCTGATATAGATTCGGATTGCCTGTCCTTGAAGAAGACATGCGAAGATCTTGACGAATCGGTGATGGTTGTCTATGACAAGCTTGAGGAGGCGTATCTTTCTTATAAGAAGTTTCAGGCGACGCCAGGCAAGAAGGAATATGGCGATCTTATGCGTAAGGCCTTAGAAGACGGCATTCAGGAAGCTGATGCGACGTCGGCGAAATACAAGAATCTTTCAGAAACAAAATAAAAACTAGTAAGGATGAACATCATGGAAACTAAGAAGTCTAAAGCTAAGAAGTCTAGTAAGAAATCTAACAAGAAGGCTAAGGCTGTCAAGACGGTCAAGCTTGAATTGTGGGGGTATGCTCCGGCGATTGGTACGGCGTGGGTTAATTCGTTGGATGAGGTTGATGGCGAGCTCGCGCAGTGTGCGCAGTCGGAGGCTTGGACGTCGGGGCTGGAGGTCCCTGAAATTAATGGGCGCGTGACAGTAGACGGAGAGGAATTTGACATTGATTTTCGACAGGTTGAGAAAGTCGATGATGGTGATGAGAATGCTTGGTCGGAATTTATCAACAAGATTGGAATCTATGCCGTGGACATTGGAAAGGAAACTTATTCGGCTTCCTTTTCTATTTCTGGAGATTTTGATTCGAAGAAACTGACGTTGCATTATCGGTCGGCAATAGGTCCGGGATATCTTATGGATCCACGATTTGAGATGATCTTGTTGCTTAATCATGTCGAATATGATGGTGTTGCGATTGATCTTGACAAAGGCGACGAACGAAATTGCAAAGGCTGCATGTTCACGGTTTTCGACAAAGGACGATATGCCGAATATGATTATGGCCGCGACGTTTCGTCTTTGTCGTGGAGGCCTTTCCCTGGCAATAACTGGTCGTGGTTTGGTCCCAAGGAATGGGTGAAAATCCTTTCGGCGCAGCCTCAGTTTGCAGAGAAATGTGATAAGTGGGCAGAGATTGATAGGAGTGCTTGGAGCAATCTTCTTTCGGCGCAGCCTCAGTTAGCAGAGAAGTGTGACAAGTGGTCTGAGATGAGCGGGGATGATTGGAGCAATCTTCTTTGGGCGCAGCCTCAGTTTGCAGAGAAGTGTGACAAGTGGTCTGAGATGAACGGGGGGTGTTGGAGTGCACTTCTTTCGTGGCAGCCTCAGTTCGCAGAGAAGTGCGACAAGTGGTCTGAGATGAGCGGGAGGAATTGGAGCTACCTCCTTTCGGCGCAACCGCAGTTCGCAGAGAAGTGCGACAAGTGGTCTGAGATGAGCGGGGAGGATTGGAGCGGTCTTCTTTCGGTGCAGCCTCAGTTTGCAGAGAAATGTGACAAGTGGTCTGAGATGAGCGGGGCTAATTGGAGCTACCTCCTTTCGGCACAACCGCAGTTTGCAGAGAAGTGCGACAAGTGGTCTGGGATGGTCGGGAAGGATTGGAGCAATCTTCTTCGGACGCAGCCTCAGTTCGCAGAGAAGTGCGACAAGTGGTCTGAGATGAGCGGGGAGGGTTGGAGCAATCTTCTTTCGGTACAGCCTCAGTTCGCAGACAAGTGTGATAAGTGGAGTGTGCTTGATGACATTGACATGGCGGGTCTGGCGGCGAAGCAAGATGTTTTTATCCCGAAGTTCCTCGCACTTGAAAAGATTTCACCAGCGGCGGCTGCAATCATCTTGGCGGACAAGCCTGACGTGAAAGTGGATACGAGATTGCTGAGTGGGAAGTTTTTCGAAGATTCTTCTGATGATGACGATGATGATTTTGAGGATCTTTATGACCGTTTGTATGATATCGTATCTCCATTTAAGACTCCTTGGGCG
>CAVGIZ010000199.1:0-3728 GCA_963629255.1 Anaerovoracaceae bacterium | reverse complement strand
ACACCCCCTCCGCGGCAAACCTTTTCAACAAATAAAATAAAAAGAACGCGGCAAAACTGCCGCGCCTTTAACTCAATCAACCTAGGGTATTGATTAGTTGAGTTCCAAACGACCGCGACGCGACCGATTACGAATACGCGCACGCTGCGATTTCTTACGTGCCTTCACGCACGGCTTCTCGAAATAGCGCTGATCACGAAGGGTCTTGAGCAAGCCTTCACGATCCAGCACCTTCTTCATGCGCTTAAGACCACGTTCGACTGTTTCGCCCTTCTTGAGCTTCAACACGATGGCCATTACTTCACCTCCTTCGCAGGTTCTTTCGCATCCGTGGCGGGCGCGGCAGTTTCCTTCGCGTCCATAACCCACTGAATGACACACATCTCCGCGGCATCCCCTTTACGGTTGCCAAGCTTCACGATGCGCGTGTAGCCGCCCTTACGATCCTTCATCGCCGGGGCAATCTTATCGAAGAGCTTCTGGACGGCCTTCGGGTCAAGAAGACGGCTGGCCGCGAGACGCCGCGCCGCGAGGTCGCCCTTCTTGGCGACGGTCACGATGCGGTCCGCATCCTTACGTGCTTCCTTGGCCTTCGGCAGGGTCGTCTTGATGGACTCCGCGAGGATAAGGTTGGTCACAAGGCTCTTCATGAGCATCTTGCGATGGGCGGTCGACCGCCCGAATTTCTTCATTACTCTCTGATGACGCATTGTCTAGATTCCTTACTTCTTCGTATCCAGGAGATCCGGGTCGAACTTGTACCCGAGCGACAGCCCGAGCGATACCAGTTTCGCCTTGATCTCAGTGAGCGACTTCTTTCCGAAGTTGCGGTATTTGAGCATATCTGCCTCGGTTTTCGAGGCCAGTTCGCCGACGGTCGAAATGTTCGCATTGTTCAGGCAGTTCGCCGCCCGAACACTGAGTTCAATCTCATTGACCGACATATTGAGGAGTTTGCGCAGACGTTCACGTTCGTCCGCATCCTTGCGGTTGTTATCCTCAATTTCAATGTCCTCTTCCGTGCCGCCAACCTTGACGAACACATCAAGATGACGACGCAGAACGGCACTCGCCGTCTTGAGCGCTTCCTCCGGCGTCACGCGACCATCTGTCCAGATGTCAAGAACCAACTTCTCATAGTCAGTCTGCTGACCCACACGCGTGTTCTCCACAAGGAAGTTACACCGCGTAATCGGCGAGAAGATCGAATCAATCGCAATGCGCCCGATTTCCTGCTCAGGCTTCTTGTTGCCCTCAGCCAAGCAGAACCCACGCCCCGTGCGAACTTCACACTCCATCTCAAGAGTGCCATCAAAGTCCAACGTGCAAATTTCCTGACGCGGATTCAAAACTTGAATGTTGTTCGACAACGTAAAGTCGCCAGCCGTAACCGTGCACGGCCCCTGCGCCTTCAACGTAATCGTCTGCGGTTCGCGCGAAAATGGCTTCACCACCACGCGCTTGAGGTTGAGGATGATGTCGGTGACGTCTTCAGCGCAACCCTTAATAGTCGAGAACTCATGGTTCACGCCCTTGATCTTCACACTCGAAATCGCCGCGCCTTCAATCGAAGACAAAAGAACACGACGAAGTGAGTTGCCGATCGTGCGGGCATAACCGATTTCGAATGGCTCCGCGACAAAACGCGCGTGCGTCGTCGAAGTCTCTTCACCAGGTATCACCACCGGCTTGACTTCTTGCGGCATCTCGAATCGGCTCAAACGAATAGGCATTTTTTACCTCCAAAGGTTGTTAGAAGACTAAAGATTAACGCGAATAAAGTTCAACGATGGCCTGCTCGTCCACAATCGGCGCAATCTGTTCACGCGTCGGAATGGCGAGAATTTCAGCCCTCAAGGTCGCCTTGTCAAACGCAATCCACTGCGGAAGTTGCGCACCAGTCGCGGCCTCAACACTGCGATTCGCAGCGTCCTTCGACTTCGCATTATCCTTAACTGTAATCACATCCCCAACGTTCACAATCATCGACGGCACCGCCGCCTTACGATCGTTCACGAGAATGTGCCCATGCAACACGAACTGACGTGCCGCGCGACGGCTCGGCGCAAGACCCAACCGATACGCCACATTGTCAAGACGCATCTCCAAATGCTGCAACAGCAACTCACCCGTGATGCCTTCCTTACGAAGCGCCATCTCAAAGAAACGGTGGAATTGCAACTCACCCATGCCATACTGACGACGGAGCGACTGCTTCTGACGAAGCTGCGTGCCGTATTCCGACATCTTCTTCGCACGGCGTGCAACATGCATACCCGGGCAACCAGCACCCTGTTCAATCGGGCACTTCGCCATGTAACAACGTGCGCCCTTCAGGAACAACTTCTGCCCCTCACGACGGCACTGACGACAAACTGGACCTGTATAACGTCCCATAAATTAAACCCTCCTACGCTTACGTGCGCGGCACCCATTATGCGGAACAGGCGTCGTATCAACAATCTGCGTCACACGAATGCCCGCAGCCTGAATCGCGCGAACCGCACTCTCACGACCCGCTCCAGCACCCTGCATACGAACTTCACATTCGTGCATGCCCTTCGCAACAGCCGTACGCGCCGCATCCTGCGCCACCATCGTCGCGGCAAATGCCGTCGACTTGCGCGAACCCTTGAAACCCGCCTTGCCAGCCGAGCTCCACGAAATCACACCACCACGCGCGTCCGCAATCGAGACCTGCGTGTTATTGAACGTGCTACGAATGAACGCAATGCCCGCCGGAATCGACTTGCCCGCGCGCTTCTTCGCCGCATCACCCTCAGCCGGAACTTCCGCCGCAGCACCTTCCGCCGCCACCGGAGCCGCCGCCACCGGGGCTTCTTCCTTCTTAACTTCTTCGCTCATGAATTAAATCTCCTTAGCGAGCTGCCTGTTTCGGCATCGCGATCGACACGCGCTTGCCACCCTTGCGAGTGCGCGCATTCGTCTTCGTACGCTGTCCGCGGACCGGAAGGCCCTTCTTATGACGCATCCCACGATACGACCCAATCTGGATCAACCGACGGATATTCTGCGCAACCTCACGACGAAGGTCGCCCTCCACGCGATAATGATCCTGTATAAAGGTCGTCAACGCGTGAATCTCATCTTGTGTCACGTCATCCGCCTTTTTCATCGGATCAACGTTGCACGCCGCCAAAACGTCATCAGCACGCTTCGGCCCGATACCGTGGATGTACCGAAGAGCAAAGCGAATATGCTTCTTACCCGGAATATCCACACCCATCATTCTTGGCATAGTTATTTTTACCTCTTAATATACTTTCTCAACCCTGGCGCTGCTTATGGCGCGGGTTCGTGCAGATCACACGCACCACGCCTTTACGGCGGATGATGCGGCAGTTCTCGCAGATGCGACGAACAGAACTACGTACTTTCATGTTTATATAACTCTTTCTAGAGTGGTCGAATGAGTGCATATTATACCATATTTTACACCACTCGTGCAAGTGGAAAATTCATAAATCTGTCATAATTTATGGTTTTTACCAACCACCAACAAGTTTCTTCAACCTTCCGAATGCCAAAATCCACCCCCAACACCCCTTCCTCGCGCACGCCCACCAGCCGCAACTGCCATCGGCGCGCGTCACACCATCTAACCGCTGTCCCTGGTTTGATATCATCATCCGCCACTAAGCTTGTCCTCGCCCCCCCCGAAACCTTGGGTCAGTGCATCGTCATGCCAACGCCACTGCCCATCAGCG
>CAVGIZ010000198.1:0-3781 GCA_963629255.1 Anaerovoracaceae bacterium | reverse complement strand
AAGGGGGTTGAGAGTTGGGCGGAAATATGGTATAATATGGGGTATGAAAATGTTTAACAGGTTTAGAAGGTTTGGAATGTTTAGAAGGTTTGGCAGGTTTGGAACAGTTGTTTGCGCGGCAGTTTTTGCGGCGGTATGGGTGCGTGCCGAGGGAAAAGTGCCGCGCGCAAGTGGTTGGAGTGTGGGGGAATTGAATGGGGCGCCGGGGCTTTTTCATAATGGGAAGGCTGTTGCGCCGATTTTGTTTTGGCAATGGGAGATTGAGGAGCAAGATGCGCGGGCGATGAGGGACGTGGGGGGTATCAATTTGTTTGGTGTGTTTGGGTCGACACAGCATTATGCGCATCCGTATTGGACGGAGGAAGGGTATGCGGGGCTTGGGTATCAAGATAAGAATTTGGATGAGATTTTGAGTTGGGTGCCGAGCGCGGCGTTTTTGCCGCGGTTGTTTTATACGGCGCCGGATTGGTGGACGAAGGCGCATCCGGAAGAGCAGGTTGTTTTTTCGAATCCGATTGCGAAGAAAGTGGAGCGGGAGTCGTTTGCGAGTGAGCGGTTTCGGGAGGAATGTGGTCCCTATTATCGGAAGGCGGTGCGGCATTTGATGGAGCGGTATGGGGAGCATTTGTTGGGGATACATTTGACGAGTGGGCCGTGGGGGGAGCATTTTGCGTGGGATGCGCTCAAGGGTGCGAATACGACGCCAGTGGAGCGTGCGGCGCATGGGGATGTGTCGGGGCCGATGACGCGGCGGTTTCGGGCGTATTTGCGTGAGAAGTATGCGGGGGATGTGGGGAGGCTGCGGGCGGCGTGGCGAGATGAGGGGGTGACGTTTGAGGGGGCGGAGGTGCCGGCGATGGCGGCGCGATTGAAGTTGGATGAGACGGGGGTGTGGAGGGATCCGGCGAAGGGGCGGAGGGTGATGGATTATTTTGAATGCATGAATTTGGTGACGGTTGAGATGCTGGATTATTTTGCTGGGATTGTGAAGGATGAGTCGCGTGGGGCGTTGCCGACGTTGGCGTTTTATGGGTATACGCAAGATGAGCATTGGGCGCTTGAGTGTGATCATCGGGGGACGGCGGCGGCGTATCGTTCGGCGAACTTGGATATGTTTTCGGCGCCGCATACGTACAATCGGCGCATGCCAGGGGAGGATGGAGCGATGAGGTGTTATTTGGCGAGTGCCGCGCGGCATGGGAAGTTGTACATTGATGAGGGTGATGATATGACGTATTTGGAGCAGAGGAAGGCGAATCCGGATCCGCGGTGTAGCGCGACGAATTTGTTTGAATCGGTTAATTTGCTTTATCGTGAGTTTGGGCAGACGGTGACGCATGGGACGGGGCTTTGGTATATGGATTTGAAGCGCGACACATTTCGCGAGAGGGCGCTTGTGGAGGCGGTGGGGCGCATGCGGCGCGCGGCAGATTTGGCCTTGACGCATGAGCGCGCGCACATTTCGCAAGTCGCGATCGTTTCGAATATTCAGTCGGAATTTTATATGGGCGAGCGGCGGACGGAAGCGAATAACATGGGGGTCTTTTTGTATCAGCAGCAGATGGGGGCTTTCTTCCGTTCGGGCGCGCCGTTTGATTGGTATTTGGCTGAGGATTTGGATGCAGTTTTGGAACGGAATTATCGGGTTGTTGTTTTGTTGGATTGTCAATTCTTGACGGCGAAGCAGAGGGAGCAAATTGCCGCGCTCAAGCGTGCGGGGCGGACGATTGTTTCGTTTCATGCGCCAGGCTATGCGTCGGAAGAGAATTTGTCGCGTGGGCGGATGGAAGAGCTGGCGGGGGTTAGGATGAAGGAGGGGACGGTCCGCGGCGTTTTGTCTGCGGTGGATGTGGCGACGGGGCGCGAATGGGGATGTGGTTTGAAGGAGCCGGCGGATGGGCTTATTGCGCGGCCGCGCGGCACTTTTCGGCGTCCCGTTGGTGCGGCGCAGCGTGGGCTTTTTTTGCCAGCAGAAGGGACGACGTTGATGACGGGCGTTGGGGAGCTTGCGAATGTGCCTGTGGCTGTTGAGAAGAAGTATGATGATTTCACGTGTGTCTTTTCGGCTTTGCCTGCGCTGGCGCCTTCTGTGTTGAGGCGCATTTATCGAGAGGCGGGCGTGCATTTGTATACTGATTCGGATGATGTTGTGCTTTCCGCGAATTCAGCTTGGGTGATGTTGCATACGCGAGCGAAAGGGGAGTACAATGTGAAACTGCCGCGGAAGGCGAAGCGCGTTTTGGATGTGACGATGGAGCGCGTGGTGGCGACCGATACCGACCATTTTGTTTATCCGATGGAGGCTTTCCAGACGGCGGTTTTCTTACTTGATTAGGAGTTCAAATAGAAATGAAATACTTCAAATTTATTATTTGTTGCGCGGCAGTTTTTGCGGCGGTTGGGACGTGTGGGGCGTTCAGTAATGAATGCTATATGGTTGAGTTGAATTCTACCAATGGTGGACTCAAATCATTTCGGTTGAATGCGGACGCTGACCAAATGAATTGGATTGAGGGCTTGGAGACGTGGGGCACGTTGCCGGGCTTTGAATTCAAGGGTACGACGCAAAAGGGCGCGGCAGTTATTTCCACGTATCGCAAGGGCGCTTTGGAAGTTTCCGTTGAGCGCACATTTGAGAAAACTTTTTTGCGCGAACGCTTCGCCTTCCACAATACGGCGGCTTACGATCTTTATTTCCAGCGCGGCGAAATTGGAATCTTCACGACTTTCAATGATAATTACACGGACGCTGCGGTTTGTGAAACGAAGCGGTGCCATGCGCATATTTGGTGCGGTGGGGCGCTTTCGTATGTTCATGCTCTCAAGATGGGACTGTTCCCGACGGAGCTTGCGCTTATCTTGACGGAGGGTGAGATTGATTCGTATAGCGTGCGGCGCGTTCAACGCGATTGGAGCAATGATCGCGGCGATTTTATTTTGCACCCGATGCCGATGCACTTCTTGCCAGGCGAAACGAAGGTGGTGGAATGGGAGCTTGCGGCATTTGCGGAAGGGACATTCAAGGATGAACTTCTGAAGCGGCCGCACGGTGCGTGGATTCAATTTGAGGAAGAAACAATCTTTCCGAATGAGGCGTTTTGCTTGACGGTGGAAAGTGCCGCGGTGCCGAAGGATGTTCGCGTGCGGTGCAATGGTGAAAAGATTCCTTTTACGATTGAAGGGAAGCAGATTCGCGTTACCTACAAGCCGCATGAATTGGGTGAGCATGTGTTTGAATTTGTTGTGGATGGGCGGCGCTTTGTGGCGAGAGGATTTGCCGCGGAAGACCTGGATACAATTATTGATCGGCGTATTCGCTTTATTATTCGCAACCAGCAAATGCTGGATAAGCGGAGTCCACTTTATGGTGCGTACCTCATTTACGACACGGAAGAAAAGGCGCAATACTTTGACTATGCGCGGCCAGACCATAATGCGTGCCGCGAACGGTTTGGGATGGGGCTTCTCATTTGTCGGCGCTTACAAAAGAAGGCGGATGCCGAGATGGAACGTTCGCTCGATTTGTTTGAACAATTCCTCTTGCGCGAAGTGTTTGATACCGAGACAGGAGAGGTGTGCAACAACATTGGAAAGAACGCGAAGTTCAAGCGCCTTTACAACGCGCCGTGGCTTATCACGTTTTGGTTGGAGATGTATCGTTTGCGCGGGGAAGAACGCTACCTGACTTGGATTGGGCGCACGATTCGCAATTACTACACAAAAGGCGGCGCGCGCTTCTATCCGAATGGCAGTATCTTCTCCGACGCGATCAAGGAGATTC